>CAZOTC010000061.1:0-3748 GCA_964582605.1 uncultured Geobacter sp.
GCTTTATTGACAAGCTGCGGTGGAGGAGCTGGAACAAGTTCATCCTCAGCATCTCTCGCAATTGCACTTGATAAAACAACTACTGCAAGCGGCAATGATGTTGTGTATGCAACAGTAACGCTGTCATCCTTGACTGGAGCACCGGTAAATGGTGTTAAAGTCAGAGTTGAATCCAGTGATGCAACCGTCATTCCGGCAGCGGAAATGTATACCAACTCAAGTGGTGTCGCAAACATTCCGATTAAAGCGAACTGGGTAAGTAGCGATAAATCGGTCTCACTCAGAGCTGCCTCTGACGGTATAACGCCAAGTACTGGCTTGTCAGTAAAGGTTGTCGCACCAAAATTAACAATCTCAATACCGGCCGATATTACGGGCGATTGGACTAATAATTTTGCTTTTAACGGTCGTGTAATTACATCCAACTATCAACTTAAGCTTTTGGACGGCAATGGTAACCCTGTTTCAAATCAGGTAATTTCCCTGTATGTTGATTCTCTGACCGGTAAAGATGCAAGCAATCCTAACAATCAAATTGTCTATACTCCTACTCAAAGCAGTATGATAATTGCGCCGCCTGGAGTATTTACCGGAACAACGGATTCGTCCGGTGTCATTATTATTCCTATGTACATTCAGATGGACCTTGCAAAGCCGTTCCCCTGTACTACAGATCCTTTAACATTAGTTGAAACCTGTTCGGGTAAAGCTTTAAGCATTATGACGGCCAATTGGCGTGCAGTTGCTCAGTTGGCTGCCGGTCAGACGCAGACCACTATTACAACATATGGTTCAAGTCTCATAACCTTTACCAATACAGGTGCGTAATGGACGTCAACCGCTTTAATCAAATAATGACCGGATATACAATGAAAGGACGCAACGCTATGACACTTATCAGGCTACTGACTATATTGGTACTGATGGTTGTACTGGGTGCCTGCGGCGGCGGTGGATCAAGCGGCAGCATTACCACTCCTGTTCCCGGCGGCAGCGCAACCACAACACTTACTATCACCAAGACCAATCTGTACTCGACAACATCAGCACCTGCTTCAACTACGGTAAGAGCTGTGTTTGTCTCAAACGGCGTCCCGATTGCCAATTTGCCGGTTACCTTCTCCGCAACGCCGGGACTTGTGACTTTTTCACCGGCTGACGGTGTTGTTACAACAGACGTGAATGGAACTGCAACAGTAGTAATGACCGGTCTACCGACAACCGGCGTCGGACAGGTTAAGGTGTCTGCTACAGTAAACGGTGCTCTGGTTGAGCAATACGCGCCATTTTATCTTAACTCTCCGTCACTGCATCTCGACAAGATGACTTTTACTTCCCCTATTACGAGAGGGGGATCGACAACGGTTGAGTTTGGAATATATGATTCTGATGACAACCTCTATACCCAACAGGACCTTGAAATTTACATGAACAACAGTTCAGGATGGGGGGCGTTTGTTGTCGATAATCCGATTAACCGGGTGCGCAGTTCCGGCGGCAAGGTTAAGGTTACCTATGCAACCGTAACAGGCGGTCTGACGAGTCCTGTCAGTGACACGATTACCGCTACGCTCGGTAGTTCAATACTTACAAAAACGATAACAATTAACCCTCTTTCAGCGACAAACATCAGCTATTTGTATCAGCTGCCGGTAAGTACCAGTGTGGACTATAATGGATCAACTTCCTTTGTCTTCCAGGTGACTGACGTTAATGGAACTGGCTTGCCGAACCAGAATGTTGATTTTACCATTTCAGGAACATCTGCTGGCTCAACCTTGCAGGCTTCGTCAGCAGTTACTGATCAGTCAGGACGGGTAACTGCAGTTCTGAAAGCGGGAACAACGGCAACCACGTTATGGGTAACGGCTACGCTGCGCGGTGTCGGTGTAGCGTCTCAATCAGCCGTTATTACTATTGGACCAAAGACGGTTGGCCAGATCTCGTCATCAACAGCAGCTGATACCTTAGCATTTAGCGGTTCAAAAACTATCAGCTTCAATGTCAAAGATGCTAACGGTTCCAACTTGCCTAATCAGCTAGTATCATTCAGTGTCGTTGATATAGCCGGTGTTGCTTCAACGAATGCAACACTACAGAATACATCCGCCTATACTGATAACTCCGGTAATGTGTCGGTTGTACTAAACGCAAAGACAGTACCGTCTGTTGTACGTGTCAAGGCCACAAGCGGCTCGGTAAACGGCTATTCAAACAACATGACTATCTCCAGTGGAACTGCAACTTCGCTAACTGTTGCAACTACAGATGTGAATATTACTACATGGTCTTCCCTTGATAATGGAGCAACCAAGAGCCTTATTAATCCGACAGCTGAAACAGGTGTTACTATTACAGCAAAAGATGCACTTGGGAATGCCGTTGTCGGTTTACTGGTTAATGTTGCGACAACGGGGGGCGCCTTTAAAAACGGAACCAACACCTGTACGACCGGCGCCACCGGTACCTGCTCTGTTACCTGGATAAACAGTAATCCAACTATTCCGGCAACAGGCCTTGCAACAATCACCGCTTCATCAACCGGTGTCACATCGGGTACCGGAACTATAATCATGTCATCTGCTCAGTCAAAAATTACTGAGAATTGTACAACGGCTATGCCTGCTCCATATCCTGCTACTCAGAGCTGTACGGTTATGGTAACTGATCTGCTCGGGCATGCAATGGGTAACGGAGCTACCGGTACGATATCCGTAACAAATGGTACAGGCGCCTACGCTGTTTCACCAACAACGTTTGCGGTAACGTCCGGCTCGGGTATCACGTTGGTGCCAATTGTTGTAACCAAGACAGCAGCAGGTACCGGAACGTTGTCTGCTACTACGACATCAAGCGGCATCATTACAACCTATACACGAGCTAATTTTACTGATTAGCGAGATATACTTGTAATTGGTTTGGCTCAGTTTGACTGCATTGTTTACTGGCCAACCAATATTTAAAAAGGGGCGCCTTGGCGCCTCTTTTTTGTATTTGCAGCGTTGGTGCAAACATTGTGTCAGCAGTGCAAAGATTGCATGGGTAGTCGTGCAATTGAATTATATTATAAGCGCAACATCCTGACTTTACGATATATAGTACTTGGCACGATTGCTGATAGTACATGGCATATCCATTTTTTTCCAAAGGAGAAACAACCATGAGAGCCATGAACATGAACAAAGCAGCAGGTGTCAATGCAGTAGCAGCCTCAGCAGTCTGCACCACTGAGGGGCCGTTGCAGCAACAGGTTGGGTTAGTGAATGGTTTTGGCCAGCAATCTGTTTTTGCTCAACAGCGGGCAGGTGCAGCAGGTCAGCAAGGCGGCATCAATGGTGATTGTCTTGTGCTGACCACCCTTGCCGATGGTTCATTAAGCCTGAGCGCCGATGCAGCAGCAGGATTAATCTACATGATTGAAGAAGAGAAGATGGCGCGGGACCTGTACGATGCCTTTGCAGAGCAGACCGGCAGTGTGGTGTTTGACAGGATTTCAAATTCTGAGCAGAGGCATATGGACAGCCTGCTGCTGGTTGCGCAGAAGGCCGGTGTTGATGTGACTGCAATCACCGCTGCAGCAGACGGCGTTTTTACCAACGCTTCAATACAAACCCTGTATAACAGCTTGCTTGCACAGGGCAGCGTTTCCCTTGATGCTGCCTACGGTGTGGGGGTACTGGTCGAACAGACTGACATAGCGGATCTGCAGGATTACAGTGCTGATGCATCAATCGGGATTGTCGGGACG
>CAZOTC010000061.1:3848-12875 GCA_964582605.1 uncultured Geobacter sp.
CGATTATCGCCCCGCAAGTTGGGGACTGGTCAGGGTACCGCTGATTGGTAGTTTGAAATGACCTGGCGACGCCTGGTACAACGCCATAAAGAGGAAGACTGACTTCTGTTGTTCCATGAATTCCGCACTGGGCATTAACTCGAGGCTCAGGTTAAGCGGTGCTGCAGCAGATAGGGGCACCGAGCCGCCAAGACGCAGGTAGATGCCGTTGCCTTGCAAGGCCAGATTATCAATCACGATAGTCTGGCCTTTTATCTTAAGTAGTCCCCGTAGTTCCGGAAAACTGACGTCAGGCAACGGCATGCTGCTGATGCGAACTCCCTTCAGGTTCAGGTTACGGACAAGCAGACGTGCATCACCATCGGCAGCTGCATTTTGTTTTGAATCCAGATTCAGATCAACTTGGGCTAAGCCGGTGACTGAACCGCCGGAAGCTGCTGACAGAAATGGTATGGTTGAGAGTTCATAATTGGTGATTTGCAGGTTAGCCTGCAGCCGTGGCAGCAGGCTAACTGTTCCTGCAACGGTGCTGCTGCCGCTTCCGGCAGAGACCTTGATAGCAATTCTGCCGGTCAGCAACGGTAATAGACGTAATTGAAGTGAAGCATGCTCAAAAGTCAGTAGCGTAGTCGTTGCATCGGATACTGAAATACCGGTTGCCGTTATACCGAAGGGCAGGGCAGTTCCGATGTTTTTTGCCAGCAGGGTAAAGCCGTTGGCAGCAACAATGCGGCTTACCGCCTGCTGAACTGCCGTATCTGGAATGAACAGCAAGGTAAGCGGCGGCAGTGTCGCCAGTCCGACTGCAATAGCCATAATCCAGACAAGAAGGGTACGACGGTTCATGGTCTGGTCTGGCCTGAAGGACGGAAAAGCGCAACCTGAAGCGTCAGATCCAGTTTGGCAGGGTCACTGAAGCGGGTTCTGAGTACTGCTTTTCTGACTGCAATCGGTTTGGCACCTTGTTCAAGTGAGTGCAGCAGATTAACTGTATCGTTCAGGCTCAGGCCGGAGAGCGTGATTTCTGCCCCTTCTTCAGTCACCGCACCCCTCTCTTGGCGCGGCAGCGGTTTGGACTGAATACCTGCTTTGGGAATGACAACCGACTGTTCAATAACTGAGACCGGGCTGTCTGACGGTGTTACTGATGCCATCCGGTTGTTCAACCGCTGGGCGTCGGCTGCAGCCTCATGGTAACGCTGGCGGAGAATCAGCAGCTCTTTAAGGGTTCCTTCGCGAGCAGCCTTGCGTGTATCCAGGGCTGAAAGATACCCTGACAGTGCACTGTAGAGCGTGATAATAAGGAGTAGCAGAGCGATCAGGATCAGGATAAGGCGTCTGGCATCCGGATCAAGAGCACGAAAACGTTCCTGCAGCTGACTGAGCTGGATCATGGTTTAGTACCTCCACGTCGTCCTTTGATCAGGAACAGTGTTGTACCGTCCGGTCGGGCCGTTAGTTCGGGTTGATCAACGATCCAACCGGATGCGGACAGTTTCCGGCTCAGTACTGTTGCTGCGGCATTGCTGCGGGCATCGCCCTTCAGTCTGAATCGTTCAGCGTCATATTCGACCTCACTGAAACCTTGAATCTGGTCGCCTTTAATCTGAGCCAGTTGGTTCAAAAACGGCAGCAGATCGCTGCCGGCTCCAGCTCCCTGCAGACGCCGGATCTCGGCCTTTACCTCGGATGTTTCATCGACCGCTTTTTTTCTGGTGGGGAAGATCTCCCTGTAGATTGTGGCGATCGAGCTGTTGACCGATGCCATGTCACGGGCAAGCAGATACCAGCGCAGTCCGCCTTCAGCCGTCAGAAGCAGCAGGACCAGCAGTCCCAGTACCATCGGCAGACGGAATTGCCTGAGAAGGTGGGAACGTTTTCCGGTCCATGCGAGTGGACCGTTGCGCAGATTAAAAACCGTACCGCTGCAGTAGGCCAGAGCCGTTGCAAACGGGGAGACAAGCGCATCGGAGCCAAGATCTCCATGGGCTGGAGTTCCGGAAAGCTGTGCGGGCAGCGGCAGTTTCAGTTCCCCTGGGAGCACAGCGCCCTCAATCCGGTAGATGGTTGTGACGGTAACACCTTTGGCCAGCTCAACGGCCGCCAGAGTGCGCGCGACGTTGTCTCCGTCAGTGGCCATGGCACGACAGAACAGCGGTTTTCCGTTCAGGCAGATCATCAAGGCTGAATCATCTACCAGAGCTACGGGGGTATCCTGCTGCTCCTGTGGGATGAGCAGGTGCCAGTTCAGCCAGGCACAGGTTACCACCTCAGGATCAAGTTCACGCTGGGCCAGCAGCTGCAACTGCTCACTCATCAGCGGAACCGGCGCCCAACCGGCCAGCAGGTTGGCGTCGGCAAGCGGAATGGCATCACAGACCAGCTCCGCTTCGTCATTGGCAAGATCGCCGGCAAGCTCCAGCGGCAACAGCGCTCTCAGTTTGTTTCTGTCTGAAATCGGCAGAGTGATTTCACGTAATGAGATGTCGGTAGCGGGTAGTGACAGGATGGTGCGAATATCGCCTGGAACCGGCGGCAGCTGGTCGTTAATCAGCTGAAGCAGTTCTGTGTGATTATGCCAGGTATCGCGGAAGCCGGAAACTGGAACAGGAAGTTCTTTGCCTCGCTTCGCAAATCTGGCACAGGTCAGGACGTTGTCCGAAAGCTGAAGTATCTGAATGATCATGATGCCTTTTCTCCGCTTATCAGGGCTTTGGAAAACTATTCCGGAGGCCGTTTACGGCGTTGCTCGGTGCTCGCTCCATCGCCTAACTATCTGTTATGTCTCAGTCGCTGCGCTCAGTGCGCCTTGCATCCGGCCTTCCTCTTAACGCTTTACAAAGCCCTGTAGCAATCGGGGATGCTCAGTATTCACGCCAGTACAGGATGGACGGACTGCCGCCGCCGATTCGGACAACCGCTTCAATGGTGCGTGTTGTACCGTTAACCAAGGCCTCCGCCCGGATCCGGTAGACCGATCCTTTGGTGCTGATTCTGGTCAGAAGTGCGGTGGCAATCTGCTGCATTCCGGGAACCTGACCCAGTTCTGCCGGATGTTTGAACGGTGTTGTGGCGCGATGTTCAATGATTCGTTCAGCCAGTGTTTCCGTCATCCGCTCATCAAGGGCCAGCAGCAGCTCGCGGGAGGCCGTGTTGATGTTGATCGGAGCGACTGCAGCGCCCGGCTGATCTCCGTAGACCGTGATAAAGGGCCTGATTCGGTCAAACAGGTCGGCAATACCCTTTATCCGCTTCAGTTCTTCCACCGTTGCAAGCGGTTTGTTACGGGGCCGATAAGGCTGTTTGCGGCTGAGATACCAGTCCGCTTCGGCACCGCCCGGTTTGGGTGTCTCCTCTTCATCAATCCAGTCCGCAATGGCATCAAGCGGGTCGAGTGGAAGTTTCAGCTGTTTGAACAGCCGCAGCGCAATATCCCGATAGGGATCGTTGTTAGTCCCGTTGGGAAAGGCTATCGCGTTCAGGTTCAGTTTACTGTTTTCCTCTTCAATACTGATTCTGAGCTGCCCCTGCTCTTCATCAAAGACCAGCGGTTTGGCCCAGTGATCAGAAAGAGTGCTGTATGACTGGCTGTTCAGGGTCATGGTCAGCAGCTGTTGGGCGCCGGTTATCCCTCCTTCGGCAAACAGGCTGCCTTGGGCTGCATCAATGCTGTTCCTGCTGGAACCTGTTTCAAGGTAGACCTCATTGATGAAGACCGTCACCAGGCCGGTCAGGAGCGCAGTTACCACCAGCACAAGCACCAGAACAAAGCCGCGGCTGTTGTTCATTGGGCGTTAATCCGTGGGGTGGCAAGCACCTGAAAGGAGATGGTCTTGTCATTATCCGGCAACGACAGGGTCACGCGCACCTGTTTGGGTAGGCGGTTGGTCAGGGTGGTATCCCAGCTTTTTACCCATTTTGAGCCGTCATAACACTCAACCAGAAACCCTTCCAGGTTATCGATGAGTGGAAACGCCTTGAGTGGAACAGACGCATCCTGAAAAAAGTCACGGGCGGAGCGGGTCAGTCTGATGTTTTTGTCCTCTGCCTCAGGTTTATATTGAACTACGGACTGGTCAGAGGCTTCACCTTCCAGCGGCGGTGCCAGAGTTATGAAGCTGAGTGTCGATGCCGGTTTGCCGAAGTAGTCCCGGTCTTCCACCAGAAATCTGAGTTGTTTGTTGCCGCTTTGATACAGTGTTGCGGACAGTTCCCGGCGCAGCAGATCAAGGCCGGCGCGAAGTGCCCGGCGCTGTTCCATCTGCTGAGACGCAACCTCATGGGCGCGATTGAGTGAAAACAGTGTGGTGGTGATCGCCAGTATGATGAACGAAGCAGCGGCCAATGCCACCAGCAGTTCCAGCAGGGTGAAACCGCGACGATCAGTTGTGGGCATAGGTCACCAGAATCAGCGACTGCCGGCCTGATTGCCAGGATACCGTCAGCTGGTAGCGCTTCAGCCCCGGATATGTGGTGGCAGTTTGCTGCCGTTTCCAGGTAATAGCCGGGAATTGGGGGGCAAAGCTTCCGTCCGACGCCGTTGCTGTCAGAAAATCAGGTTCTGCCAGCTTGGCCCTGGCAAGCAGGAGCGCCGTGGTTATTTCCTGGTCCCGGACCACCAGTGACAGATGGCGGTTAAAACTTACCAGGATCGTGGTTATCGCTCCAGCCAGAATCGCCAGTGCTATCAGGACCTCAAGCAGGGTAAAGCCACGGTTGGAGCGGGTCAACGGATCATCTCCAGGTTGCCTTCAGCAACCCTGACCGAGGCGTTTACCGGCAGGGCCTGAATGGTGTACTGCCTGGCTGACGGCTCTCCCAGATGCAGGATCAGCGGTTCTGCCAGGCCACCCGGCCCGTACGCTATCTTGACCGTACCGCTGGTGACGCTGCCCAGCCGCTCCGTTGTCAGATCGCTGATCCGTGTACTGCCGACCAGAGGATTGCGTAACAGAAAAGGGTCTTCCGGGGGCTGTTCTTCTCCCAGCCCGGAAAGCTGCAGCACTGCGATCCGTTGCTCGTTCAGGTCAACCAGCAGGCGGTAGCGCATCCGACCGGCTACTGCCCGTTCGTCCAGATAGCGCAGCAAGGTGGCGACATTGCGGGCAGAAGACCGGGTATCGCCGTCAAACAGTGCCGTGATGCGGGGCAGCACCAGCGCAGCTGTTCCTGCCAGAATAACCAGCACGACGACAAGCTCCAGCAGGGTAAAACCCTTACTGCTGAATATTCCAGTTGCAGATGTCCGCACCTTTGGCCTCGCCACCCTTGACACCGTCGGCTCCCAGTGAGCAGAGGTCGTAGTCGCCATGCTCGCCCGGGGAAATATAGATGAACTCATTGCCCCAGGGATCCTTGGGTATCGACTTGCTCTCAAGGTAGCCTTCGGCACGGTAATTTTTGGGAATCTGGCCAATGGTCGGCTTGGTGGTCAAGGCGAGCAGACCCTGTTCGGTGGTCGGATAGATGCCGCTGTCAAGTTTATACAGCTTGAGGGCGGTCTCAAAGTTACGGATCTGCAGCTTAGCATCGGTCAGCTTTGCGTCATCGGATCTGCCGATGATCTTGGGGCCTACCAGCGCGGCCAGCAGGGCCAGGATGACAATGACGACCATGATTTCGATCAGGGTAAAGCCGCGACGGTTATGAAGTACGGATTTCAAGGGTACGCCTCCTGGATTATTTGATAAGCTGATTAAGCTGGAAAATCGGCAGCAGCACAGCGACAACCACTAGTCCCACCATCAGACCCATGACCAGGATCATGATCGGCTCAAGCAGGCTGACCAAGCGGGTGGTGGATGATTCAAACTCCCGTTCAAAGCTCTGCCCTGCTGTTTCAAGACTCTCTACCAGTGTGCCGCTTCGCTCACCCACAGAGATCAGGTGGGTCAGGAGCGGAGGGAAGAGTGGAGAGGTGCTTAAGATCGCCGAAAGGGTGCCTCCTTCAGCAACAGCTGAACGGGCGTCGGCTATGACTGCGCGGTAGGCCCGGTTCACCACCGCCTCTGAACTGATTTCAAGGGATTTGAGCAGTGGAACGCCGCTACCAAGCAGTAGACCCAGGATACCGGAAAAACGTGCCAGCATCAGGGTCTGCAACAGTCGTCCGGCCAGTGGAGTCCGTACCAGCCAGCGATCTTTGGCAGCAAGAAAATCCTGCCTTTTGCAAAGCTGCCGGTAGAGCCAGAGCGCGCCGAGCGACAACAGCAGCAGTAGCCACCAGGTCTTGCGCAAGGCTGTGCTGATCGCCAGCAATGCTACCGTTAGCAAGGGCAGGGTCGCCTTGCTGTCGGCAAAGATACCGGTGATCTTGGGAATGACGAAGGTCAACAGGAAGAGCATGACACCACCGCCAACCAGTGCCATCAGTACTGGATAGGCCATGGCACTGCTGACCGTCCTGCGCAGTTCTTCCTGTCGTTCGAGAAAATCAGCAAGACGCAGCAGCACCTTGTCCAGCGCGCCGCCTGCCTCTCCGGCTGCCACCATGGCAACATAATTTTCCTTGAACACCTGAGGTTCTTCAGCCAGAGCACGGGCCAGCGGTGCGCCTTCTGCAAGTCGGCTTTTGACCCGGCCAAGGACAGATTGCAAGGCCGGGTGACGTTCCTGCTGATGCAGGGCGGTCAGGGCCTCGTGCAAAGGGACGGAAGCGGTCGTCAGGGTTGCCAGCCGGCGGGTAAAAAGGGTCAGCTCCGTCACCGGAATCCGTTGGCGGAAACGATTGAACAGGCTGGATGACTGGAGCGGTTGATCAGCGGCAATCTCTGAGGCCAGGATGTTTTGACGGCGCAGCTGATCGCGGACGGCCCTGACCGAGTCAGCCTCGAGGGTACCTGTCAGGAGTTTTCCGTCTGCTGCATATCCTTTATAGCAGAAGGTCGGCATATTCTTCCTGGGTCACCCGCAGTACCTCTTCAAGGGTGGTGATACCTGCCGCCACTTTGGCCATGCCGTCATCACGCAAGGTGCGCATCCCCCGGCTGACGGCATAACTCTTGATCTCTCCGGTTGAAACACGGCGGGTGATCATGCCGCAGAGCTCTGCGTCGATCGGCAGCAGTTCATAGATACCGGTCCTGCCCATGGTCCCCTGGCCGTAACAGCGCTCGCAGCCCCGTCCCCGGTAAAGCGTTTCCGGCAGGCCGGGCAGGGTCTGGTCGGCCTGGTAGCTTTCCTTGCAGTGGGGACAGATAACCCGTACCAGCCGCTGGGCCAGGATGCCGGCCAGTGATGAGGCCACCATGAACGGTTCGATCCCCATATCGATCAGGCGGGTGATGGCGGTTGCAGCATCATTGGTGTGCAGGGTTGAAAGGACCAGGTGGCCGGTCAGAGAGGCCTGCATGGCGATCTCGGCTGTCTCGGCATCCCGGATTTCACCCACCATGATGATATCCGGATCCTGGCGCAGAACGGCTCGCAGGCCTGCTGCAAAGGTGAGGTCGATCTTGCTGTGTACCTGAATCTGTCCAACGCCGGCTAACTGGTATTCAATCGGGTCTTCTATGGTGATGATGTTCCGTTCCTGACGGTTCAGGCGGGAAATGGCAGCATAGAGGGTAGTAGTCTTGCCGCTGCCGGTGGGACCGGTGACCAGGATGATACCGCTGGTGCGGGACAGCAGATTCTCCATAATGACGGTATCACGCGGGGAGAAGCCGATTTCCCCCAGTGAGCGGACCCCTTGCTTGCGGTCCAGCAGACGCAGAACGGTTCGCTCTCCAAAAAAGGTGGGGATGATCGAAACCCGTATATCGACTTCATGACCTGCCACCAGAACCTTCATCCGACCGTCCTGCGGCAAACGCTTTTCAGCAATATTCAAAGAGGCCATGATCTTGACCCGTGAAACCAGCGCCTCTTGCAGCATTTTCGGGGGCTCAAGCTTCAGATGCAGCATGCCGTCAATCCTGAAACGGACCTCAAGGCTGCGTTCATAGGGTTCGATATGGATGTCGCTGGCCCGTTCCTTAACCGCTTGAAACAGTATGGCGTTCAGGAGACGGATGACCGGGGCTTCGTCGGTGAGGTCCAGCAGGTCCTGCGGGTGGGCAAGTTCGGTCGCTATAGTGCTCAGGTCTTCGGCAACCAGATTTTCCACCACATCGCGGGCAGTGCCTGCTGTGCGGGAATAAAGGCGGTTGATGGCGGCAAGCAACTCTTCTTTTGGAACAACAACCCCCCGTACCGGCATGCCGTAGCGGCGGGCGACCTCATCCTGTGACAACAGGTCGGCAGGGTTGGCCAGTGCCAGTATCAGATAACCGTCCTGCTCTGCAAGGGGGAGCAGGCAGCGGGAACGGACAAAGGAGAGGGGGAGCTGCGACAACAGGCTGTCATGAACCTGTTGGTCGTCAATCTCTTCCTGAAACGGTAGGCCCAGTCGTTCGGCCAGTTGTTGCTCGTTCAGGGCTCCACTCATGGTGAAACTTGCTCCTGACGGGGTGGCAGCAGTGAATTCTGGGTACCGCGAAGTTCCTTCTGCACATCAAGTGGCCCCAGGTTTTTTGCCGCATCATTGAATTTGCCGCGTTGTTTATCGGTTATTTCGGCAATATCCCGTGCCTCTTTTACTACCTGCGGGGTCAGCAGGATCATTAAGTTGGTCTTTTTCCGAGTCTTGCTGGTGGTCTTGAACAGCCAGCCCAGACCGGGAATATCACCCAGAAACGGCACTTTTTGCACACTGGTGTCTTCGGTATCCTGAATCAGGCCGCCGATGACGATGGTTTCCTTGTCCTTGACCACAACGCTGGTCTTGGCCGAACGCTTGGTGGTGACCAGGTCAACGGCCTGTCCTTTGTCACTTTTTACCGCAGAGATTTCCTGATAGATATCCATGCGGATATAGTCACCTTCGCTGACCTGGGGCTTGATCTTGAGGTTGATGCCGATATCCTTGCGTTCAACAGATTCTGTGGTGCCGAAGGTGCTTTGGGTACTGGAGCCTTTGAACGGAACGTTTTCACCCACGTTGATCTCCGCTTCCTTGTTGTCGGTGGTCAGGATGTTCGGGGTTGA
>CAZOTC010000062.1:0-12233 GCA_964582605.1 uncultured Geobacter sp.
GGTCAAAGATGATCCGTCTGGCCAGTGAGTAACCGTTACTATGCAGGCCGCTGGAACCGATGCCGATCAGTTTGTTGCCAACCGTAATGGATGAACCGTCTATGATCTGGTCTTTTTCCACCACACCGACCGTGAAGCCGGCGATGTCGTATTCCCCGTCAGAATAGAAACCGGGCATTTCAGCGGTTTCACCGCCGATCAGGGCGCAGCCTGACTGACGGCACCCTTCGGCAATGCCGGCGACAATCTGGGCTGCACTGTCAGGATCAAGCTTGCCGGTGGCCAGATAATCAAGGAAGAACAGCGGCTCTGCACCCTGGACCACAATATCGTTGACGCACATGGCTACCAGGTCTATGCCGACGGTGTCATGCCGGTCAGCCAGAAAGGCCAGCTTCAGCTTGGTGCCAACCCCGTCTGTGCCTGAAACCAGGACCGGGTTTTTGTATTTGGTTGTATTCAGGGAAAAGAGACCGCCAAATCCGCCGATTTCAGTCATGACTTCGGGGCGGAAGGTTGATTTGACCAGGGGCTTGATCTTCTGGACAAAGCTGTTGCCGGCTTCTATATCAACACCGGCCTCTTTGTAGGTTGCGCGCGCTTTGGTCACGGTTTGCTGCTCCTTGTCTGACAGGGGGAGATGTCCCTTTGAAAAAGGTAACGATTAAGCTCTTTCTTCTAGCCAATCAAGGGGAAAAAGTCAATCAACTGTAGCTGGAGTCATACGGTAACGGTACTTTAGACTTGACAAGTCAGGCAGTTTTGCCGTTATTCTAGGCCATTATGCTTTCGCACGCCAACCAGCGATATGCCTGTTTTTCATGCCGGATACTGTCTGGCATACTGTTTCTGGCAGCGCTTTGCTTTCCTCTTGCTTCTCAGGCAGATATCTACCGCTATGAAGATGAGGAAGGTGTCGTTCATTTTACAGACGCCCCCACTGACAAGAAATTCAAGATCTTCCTGCGGGATCTGCGCAAGGATCGTCAGCTCAGGACCCGTTTCCGAATTGCGGCCGGTAATCCGCAGGAGTTCGAGCACCTGATCGCAAAGGCCTCGGCCAAATACGGGGTGAGTGCGTCGCTGATCAGGGCGGTGATCCAGGCTGAATCAGGCTACAATCCCCAGGCTGTTTCCCGCGCCGGTGCCGGCGGCCTGATGCAGCTGATGCCGGGAACGGCAAAGCAACTGAAGGTTACCGACCGTTTTGATCCAGGCCAGAATGTGGATGGCGGGGTGCGGTATCTCAAGTTTTTGCTGGATACCTTCAAGGGAGATGTCTCCCTGGCGCTGGCCGCCTATAATGCCGGACTTTCAAAAGTGGCAAAATACGGCGGTATTCCACCCTATGAAGAGACCCGCACCTATGTCAGCCGGGTCCTGTCATACATGAGATAAATCAATGTCAACCTACCACCCGATATTCAATCCGCCCAATATCCTGACCATGTTCAGGATCGCCTGTATTCCGCTGATGATGGTGCTGCTGCTTTCTTCCAGCAAGGAATCCTGCTTCTGGGCCACAGCCGTCTTTGCCGTTGCTACGGCAACCGATTGGGTGGATGGACATCTGGCCCGCAGGATGGGGATAGAGACGGTCTTCGGCAAGTTTCTGGACCCGATAGCGGATAAGTTAATCGTAACTGCCGCACTGATTATGATGCTGCCGTTTAACTGGATACCTGCCTGGTCGGTATTTGTTATTCTGGCACGTGAAATCGTTATAACCGGCCTGCGCAGCATCGCCTCAAGTGAGGGGATTGTGATTCAGGCCTCTGATCTGGGTAAATACAAGACCATCTTTCAGGTTACGGCCATTATCGGCCTGATGCTGCACTACGATTACCACTGGTTCTTCGGGGTCAACCATCCGCTGCTGATCGTTAATATGCACAACGCCGGTATGTTTTTCTACTGGATCGCCTTTGTTCTGACAGCCTGGTCAGGGATTGACTACCTGGCTAAATTTATCAAGGTGATAGCCCGCTGACAGTGACTTTTTCTACCGTTTCCCTTACAGAGCTTGTCCACCGGTTTAACCTCGATGCTGTCCATCTTGAGCAGGTTGCCGCTGTTTATCCCTTTCGTATCAGCAGCTATTATGCCGGGTTGATTAACGCGCCGTTTGATCCGATCTGGAAGCAGTCTGTGCCATCACTCCAGGAGCTGGATGATTCGGTGCAGTTTCCTGATCCGCTGGATGAAGAACGCTTGAGTCCGGTACCGGGGCTGATCCACCGCTATCCTGACCGGGCTGTTTTGCTGGTCTCAAACAGCTGTGCCACCTATTGCCGGTTTTGCATGCGCAAACGCCAGGTGGGCTGTTCCACAGCAGCTTCTGAACTCTCGACAGCAATTGACTATATAGCTGCTACGCCACAACTCAGGGATATCATTCTTTCCGGTGGTGATCCCCTGATGCTGCCTGATGAACAGTTGCATGGTATCCTGTCTCGTCTGAGGAGGATTCCCCATCTTGATGTTCTCAGGATCGGCAGCCGGATGCCGGTTACCGAACCTGTCCGGATTACCCCTGCACTTTGCAGGATGCTTGCAGAACATCATCCGCTCTACCTGAATACCCACTTTAATCATCCCCGGGAACTTACCCCTGAGGCTGCAGAGGCCTGCAGGATGCTGGCTGATGCAGGAGTCTGTCTGGGCAATCAGACGGTTCTGCTGAAAGGGGTAAATGATGACAGCATGGTGCTGAGGGAACTGATGGCCGGTCTGTTACGACTGCGGGTACGCCCTTATTATCTGCATCAGATGGATCTGGTGCGGGGCACTGCCCACTTCCGGACCCCGCTTGAGCAGGGCAGGCAGCTGATCGGTTCGCTCAGGGGGCAGATTTCAGGTATGGCTATTCCTCATTTTGTGGTTGATCTGCCAGGGGGTAAAGGAAAGGTGCCGCTGCTGCCAGACAGCCTGAAACGTGACGGATCAGGCTGGCTGGTGCAGACTTCCTCAGGGGAGATGATCAGCTATAGCGATCAGCAGTGACCGGCTCAATGGAAGGTCTTGCGCATCTCCAGCACATTTCCTCCTTCAACCGGAAAATAGCTGACGGAATCCATCAGTGAACGCATGATATACAGACCCCTCCCATGCTCTTTGAGGTCATCATCGGTATCCAGACGATCGTCTGCGACGCTGTTCAGATCAAACCCCTTGCCGTGATCAAATACCTGCAGAAGCAACTCGTTGTCATTTACAGAAATCCTGATCTCAACCTCTTCATCAGGATTGTCGGCATTGGCGTGATGGATGGCGTTGGCAAGCGCCTCGGTCAGAACCACATTGACCTTGTTTGCCAACTCTTCATCATCTGCATAATTCTGCAGCTGAGCGGTCAGTTCTTCACTTAACCGTCCGATCAGGCTGAGATAGCGAGTCTGGTTGGGTACTTTGATCTGCAGCTCAATCTGATTGTTTTTCATCGCTGCTCTCCCTGCAAACGGATCAAAACGCCTCTATCGCTTCATCAACCGTGGTGTAAATATCAAAGACCCGGTGCAGTCTGGTGAGCTCAAACATTGATTTTACCTGGCTCTGGAGGCTTGACAGCTTAAGTCCGGCCTGGCGCGAAGAGGCATTCTTGAAGCCGGACACCAGAGCGCCGAGACCGGAACTGTCGATAAAGCGCACTTCCTTCAGGTCTACCACAATCTTGGTCTTCCCCTCTTCAAACAACCTGCCCAGCTCCTGCTTCAGCTGATCCGAGTTATGGGCATCCAGGCGTTCTTCCTTTACGACCACCAGTACGACCGTTCCGTTGTCTTCAATCTTCAGATTCATGGTGTGCTCCTTTCAATCATGCAATAATTTTCATGACAACCATTGAGATATCATCCTGCAACAGTTCGCTTTCACTGTATCCTTGCACCAGGTTGTGGAATGAGTCCGCTATCGCCTCTGCAGTCAGTGTACTCTGTTCGCAAAGATGTTTGCAGACCCGTTCAGTACCCAGAAGCTCACCATCCCTGTTCGTTGCCTCAGGGATACCGTCAGTGTAAAAAAGCAGGGTGTCGTCGGTCTGAAGGGTGATGGATTGCTCTTCAAAGATAATGGATGGTTTTATGCCCAGAATCAACCCTTCTGCATCAAGTTCAATGCAGCCGGATACACCCGGTCTGTGGATCAGCGGTTTGTTGTGACCCGCATTAGCGTATGAGAGGCGGCCGGTTGCGGTGCTGTAACGGGCGTAAAACATGGTGATAAACAGCTCTGCCCGACTCAGATCTTCATAGAGCTGGCTGTTGAGTGCACCGAGTATGCTGCTGGGGCTGACTGCACGCCCTGCGTGGGATCGCAACAGGGTGCGCACCTCGGCCATGATCAGGGCTGCTCCGACGCTATGGCCGGACACATCGGCAATCAGCAGATCAATGGTGTGGTCGTCTCTCTTGAAAAAATCATAATAATCTCCACCGACATGGGCTGCAGGATAACAGCGTCCGGCAAGCTCGATGCCAAAGAGGATTGGCGGAGCGGCCGGCAAGAGAGAGGTCTGGATCTGCTCTGCAATCTCCATGTCACGCTTGACTCTGGCGTTAGCCAGTTGAGCCAGTTCCTTTTCCTTCCGTTCCCGCTCCTTGGCCTGCATCTCTCCGGCAAGGCGCGCTGCCTGGGCCAGCTGACCGGTCAGGCTGGTCAGCAGATTGATAAACTCTTCGGTAAACAGGCCGATAATCGATTTTGAATAAACCGAGAGTACCCCCAGGCTTTCTTCACCTTCACGGTAGATCGGGATGTGGGCAAAGGAGACAAATCCCTCTGCAGAGGTCTTCGTCATGTTGACTATTTCCTGCAGGTTGCTGATGTCATTGACGAAGTGTGTCTTCTGGTCAATCATCGCCATTTTGACATAGGGGTCACTTTCAAGGTACCAGTGTTCAGGAGTGATCGGACGCCGGTCACTGCCCTGATAGCTCTGCACGGTCAGAGGGACATCGCTGCTGGTACGGATCTGAATCAGCGCTGCATCAATCTTGAACTCTTTCAACAGCAGCTGCAGCAGCTCATCCATAATAGTCTGCAGGTCCAGGGTCCGGTTGATGATCTCCGATGCCTTGAGTCTCACGTACAGGGCTTCACGGCTTTGGTCAAGCGAGGTTCTGACCGAGCTGAAGATGTCATAAACCGATTCCATCCGGCTGCCCATGTCGGACAGATAGCTGTCCATGATGGCGCCTGCTGCCGCAGCACCCACTGAACCGGCCAGAGTGCGTTCAACAAAACGTTTCATGGCCGGCAGTTCAAATTCAGGGACAACGGTCTCCCCTTCAATCTTCCTGCCTTTCAGGTAGCCGTTAACAGCCTTGCTGGCCTCATCATGGCCGATGAATTTTCCCATCAGACCGATAAACTGCGGGATGGTAACCGGTTTTGAAAGGCGTTTTTCAGCGCTTCTTACCTGCCGTCGTTCGGTTTCAAATTTGCCGATGAAACGTCGTACCTGTTCTTTTTCATGCTCACTCTGAGAAATAAGCAATGAGCAGCCCAGATAGGCGCCTATATTGAACAGCATGCTCCAGAACAGGGAGTGGCTCCACATGTCCATGTCGGTCAGCCCGAACAGAGCGGTCGGCTTTAACAGAGGATGGTTAAACAATCCTTCCATGATGATCGGATTGTCCGGAGCAGTTGCAAAAAATGAGGGGAGCAGTAGGGTATAGCACCAGACCAGAAATCCCAGGGCCATGCCGGTGACGGCTCCGATTTTGTTGCCGCGCGGCCAGTAAAGACCGCCCAGCAATGCAGGCAGGAACTGCATGGCAGCCAGAAACGAAATCAACCCCATATTGACCAGCATGAAGGAATCACCCACCGCGCGGTAGTAGAAATAACCCAGAAATACCACCAGGAAGATTGCCATCCGTTTCAGGTTGATCAGCAAGAGCGGGAACCACTGCTTTGGGGTGATCCTGACAATAACCGGCATGAACAGGTTGTTCAGCAGCATGGTTGATATGGCAACAGATTCTACCATGACCATCCCTGCAGCTGCAGAGAGCCCACCCAGAAAAGCGATCAGTGCAATCATCTCGTTACCGGCCTTGAGCGGCATGCTGATAACAAAATAATCTGCACCGGCATTGCCACCGGTTTGCAGGATGCCGCCCAGAGCGATCGGCATGATAAAAATATTGATCAGGAACAGATACATGGGAAAAAGCCACATCGCCTTGCTGACATGTTTCAGGTCGGCATTTTCAATCACCATCACATGAAACTGGCGTGGTAGCAGGATGATCGCCCCCATTGACAGGAACAGCATGGTTGAGGAAGGTATAAATCCTTTTGTATCCGAGGGGTGCAGGGTGAACAGGCGCTGAAACAGTTCCGGGTACTGGGCCTGGAAACGGTGCAGGATGTCTCCGAACCCGTCAAACAGAAACCAGGTTACAAAGATACCGACGGTGAGCAGGCTGATCAGTTTGACCACCGATTCAAAGGCCACTGCCGCGATCAGTCCTTCATGTCGTTCTGATGATGGCAGTCGCCGCGCCCCGAAGATAACCCCGAAGATGGAAAGGATGCAGGCCAGCGTCAGTCCGGTGGGGAGTGAGACCGCCGCGTCAGATCCCGGCAATGGAATGAAACGGTCGGTAACGCCGCTGACCAGGGCGAATGAGGTGACTACTGCTTTGATCTGCAGGGCAATGTACGGCATGATGCCAAGTACCGCGATCAGGGTGATCAGCGAACCAAGCAGCTGCGAACTTCCGTAACGAAGGCTGATGAAATCTGCAATGGATGAGACGTTGTTTTCCTTACTGATCCTGATGATCCGCCGCAGGATGAAAAACCATGAAAAGGCGACCAGAGAGGGTCCCAGATAGATCATCAGAAAGTCAATGCCGCTGGTGGCAGCCTTGCCGACACTGCCGTAAAAGGTCCATGACGTGCAGTAAACAGCAATTGAGAGACTATAAGCGTAGGGGTTATTAACCAGGCTGCGTCCCTGTTCGCACCTGCGTCGTGCATACCAGGCAACCAGAAACAGCAGGCCGGCATAGGCGGTAGCTATAGCTGCAACATGCAAGATGTTCAGGGTCACGGAGGCGTCTGCTCTTCGGTATGCCGACCGGCAGCTTCATGTTCGACAGAGCTGACAAAAAGATAGATAACACCGATCGAAATGGCCCAGCCAATGGTCAGATAGAGGTACATCACCGGAAAACCGAGTATGGTGGTTGGTTGATTGAATATTTTAAGAAAGGGGAAGGTAAGCATGACATTCCCGAGTACAAAGAAAATGACCCAGGATTCATGCAGATGAAGCCTTTTTAACAAGCGTTGGGTGTTTAAACGCCACATAAGCAGTCTGCTCTCTTTCATGTGTCTCTCAGCTGCTGTGCAGTCGTGTTGAATTCTATCACTGAAGCTGATTCTTCGCAACTTAACAGGGCTTTAAAAAAACTATTCCGGAGGCGGTCTGCTGTATTGCGCGGTGCTCGCTCAATCGTCCAACTATCCTATATGTATGAGTAACTCAGCTCTATGCGCCTTGTCTCCGGCCTTCCTCACAACGTTTTCCAGAACTCTGATAAGCACTGATTAAATATCGTTTCAGACACAAAATGGAATCGTTTGACGGCCTCATGCAGGTATGGTAGCGTACCGGATATTCTGTCTGCCAACCTGTCTGTAATCCCTGGATGGTGTCCCATGTTACGATATCTGATTGCCTGCATCGCCTTGTGCCTGCTTGGCGCCTGCAGTTCACTGCAGCCGGTTGAACCCACTGATACAACGCATCCGGCACTGCACGGCGGACTCGGGTACTATGCCCAGGCACGTCTTTACTGGAATGAAGGCGATGCCGAGCGCTCTCTGCAGATGAGCCGTCAGGCCCAGGCTGCAGACCCGGAAAGTCCCTATCCGATCGTTCTGGAAGCTGAGATCATGATCAAATCGGGCCGGATTCAGGATGCCCTGGCCTCAGTTGACCGTGCCATCAAAGTGGCTCCTGACTACCGCCCTCCCTACCTGCTGGGAGGCAGTATCATGACCTCATTGGGTAAGTCCAGGGAGGCCGCTGCCTATCTGCGCAACGCAGTCAGGCTTGAACCGGGTAAAGAAGATGCGGTACTGCATCTGGTGACAATCCTGATGCAGTTGTTTGAATATGAAGAGTCGGTGGCGGTCCTGAAAGGGCTGATCAAGGAAAAGCCGGACTCGGCGGTGGGGAATTATTATCTTGGCAAGGTGTACAGCCAGATGAGGCTGTACCGCGAGGCGATCGGCTACTATCAACGTGCCTTGGAACTGCGCCCTGATTTGAATCAGGCTTCTATTGACATGGCTATTTCCCATGAGGCACTGGGAGAAATTGACAAGGCGATTGCCATCTATACCGGCATGGTTGACGATGCCGACAATCGCGCACCCCTGATACAACATCTGATACAACTGTTTATCCAGAACCGGCGTTATCAGGATGCGCTGCTCTATCTCAATAAACTGCATGCAATGGGGCTTGCAACTGCTGAGACCAATCGTAAGGCCGGCCTGATTTATCTTGAGCTGGAGCGTTATGATGAAGCGATCACCATATTTACCGAGATGCTGCAGGCTGATCCTGCTGCGCATCAGATACGACTCTATCTGGGGAGTGCGTATGAGGAAAAGGGAGAGCTTGAACGTGCATTGGTAGAGTTTCAGAAAATTCCTGCCGATGCCTCGGCCTATCCGGAGGCGATTGGGCATCTGGCCTTTATTTTTCGTGAACAGGGCAGGGGGGGAGAGGCGGTCAGCCTTCTGGAGCAGGCCATAGCCGGTAATCAGGGCAAGCTTGAGCTGTATCTCTCCCTGGCGACGCTCCATGAATCATTGGGACGGCCTGAAGAAGGGTTAAAACTGCTGCTTGATGTTGAATCACGTTTTTCCGATGAAGCGAAGTTTCAGTTCCGGCTCGGGATACTGTTTGACAAGCTGGGCAAGCGTCCCCAATCCATTGAACGGATGAAAAAGACCGTTGAGCTGAATCCGAAGGATGCTCAGGCCCACAACTATCTTGGCTACACCTACGCAGAGATGGGAATCAACCTTGAAGAGGCCTTGAATCACATTAAAAAGGCGCTTGAGATCAGGCCTGATGACGGCTTCTTTATCGACAGTCTGGGCTGGGTCTACTACCAGATGAAACGTTATGATGATGCGGTGCGCTACCTGACCAGAGCTGCCGAGTTGGTGCCGGATGATCCAACCATTCTGGAACATCTCGGCGACGCCCACCATGCCCGCAAGGAAAACAGGCAGGCCCTTAAGTATTACAAAAAGGCCCGTGCCCTGGAACCCAAGAAAAAAGAGCTTGAAGAAAAAATCCGGAAGATAATCCGGGGAGAGCTGGAAGAAAAATGACCTGTCTGACCAGGCCACGAGGCTGGGTAGGCTGCGTTTACCTGTGTGCTGCCGTCCTGTTGTCAGCCGCCTGTTCACCAGATGAAGCTCCCGAATCGCAAGCACCGGTCAAAATGGCTGTACAGGCCTATGGTGACACCTTGGTTGAGGGGACGATAGGAGAAGCATCCACCCTGATCCCGATTCTGGCCTCTGACAGCGCCTCACACAGTGTGGCAGGACAGATCTACAACGGCCTGATCAAGTATGACAAAGATCTGAAAATTGTTGGAGACCTGGCTGAATCATACCGGATTTCGCCGGATGGTCTGACCATTACCTTCAAACTGCGCCGCAACGTCACCTGGCATGACGGCAAGCCGTTTACTGCCCGGGATGTGCTCTATACCTACCGCGTTATCATTGATCCCAAGACCCCTACCGCCTACTCGGAAGACTTCAAACAGGTCGCGGCTGTCACCGCACCTGACAGCCATACCGTCGTAGTGCGTTATGCCAAACCCTATGCGCCGGCTCTGGCCTCCTGGGGGGTGTCGATCCTGCCTGCCCATCTGCTTGAGGGACAGGATGTCACCAAAAGCCCGCTGGCCCGTAAACCGGTCGGTACCGGTCCGTTCCGTTTTAAGGAGTGGGTAGCCGGCCAGAAGATCGTGCTGGAGGCTAATAAGGAATATTTTGAGGGGCGCCCCTACCTGGACCGGTATGTTTATCGCCTGATACCTGATACTTCCACCATGTATATGGAGCTGAAGGCGGGGGGGATTGACCAGATGGGGTTGACCCCGGTCCAGTTTGCGCGGCAGACCGATACCCCCCGCTTCCAGGCTGCCTTTAACAAATATCGTTATCCTTCAAATGGCTACCTCTATCTGGGCTACAACCTGCGTCATCCCACTTTCAAGGACAAACGGGTCCGTCAGGCTATCACCGCTGCCATCAACAAGGATGAGCTGATCCAGGGGGTGTTGTTCGGTATGGGGCAGAAGGCCAACGGGCCGATGATTCCGGGTAGATGGGCTCATAATCCGCAAGTGAAAGATCTCCCGTTTGATCCGGCATACGCCCGAAAACTTCTGGCTGAAGCCGGCTGGGTGCCCGGCAGTGACGATTTCCTGCACAAGGACGGCAAGCCTCTGCGCTTTACCATCCTGACCAATCAGGGTAATCAGCAGCGGCTGATGACAGCCCAGATCATCCAGCAACGTCTGAAACAGGTCGGGATTGATGTCCGGATCAGGATTGTCGAGTGGGCGGCATTTTTGAAGGAGTTCATTGACAAGGGGAATTTCGAGGTGGTGCTGCTTGCCTGGCTGACCTCCCAGGATCCGGATATGTACGACATCTGGCACTCAAGCAAGACCAAACCGGGTGAGTTGAACTTTATCGGCTACAACAACCCTGAGGTGGACCGTCTGCTGGAGGAGGGGCGCAGTACCTTTGACATTGAAAAGAGAAAAAAGGCCTATTTCCGGATTCAGGATATCCTGGCTGATGAGCAGCCTTACACCTTCCTGTATGTACCGGATGCCCTACCGGTGGTTTCATCCCGTATCCGGGGGATTGAACCGGCCCCGGCCGGCATCGGACATAACCTGATCAAGTGGTATGTCCCCAAACAGGAACAGCGCTATTGAGGCTGACCAAGCTGCCCCGTCTGCCGCAGCGCCTCATACAGCACCACGGCCACGGCATTGGATAGGTTGAGGCTACGCACCTTGCCCGGCATCGGGATGGTCAGGCAGCGTTCCGGGTTTGCAGCCAACAGGCTCGCGGGCAGCCCGGCAGTTTCCTTGCCGAACACCAGAAAATCTTCAGGTTGGTAGATTTTCTGCTCATAACAGTTTCTGGCAACCTTGGTGCTTAGATACCAGAAACGACCTTCAGGGTACTGCTGTTGCAACTGCTCCAGGTTTTCCCACTGCTTCAGATCCACCTTGTCCCAGTAATCGAGGCCGGCCCGTTTCAGGTAGCGATCATCAATAGAGAATCCCAGCTTGCCCACCAGATGCAGTACGGCTCCGGTAGCAGCGCAGAGACGGGCAATGTTGCCGGTGTTGGGTGGTATTTCCGGCTCTATCAGGACAATATGAAAGGTATGCATGAAAGCTGTATACCACAAGACTGTTTCGGTCCGCTTGCATTTTTTTGCATTGGGGGCTAGTATGCCGTTCTTAAATCCGCATGTCAGAGAGGTTGGTCATGAAGGTAATTGTTACTGATGAAGTTGCAGATCAGGGACTTGCGCTGCTGAAACAGGATGCCCGTATTGAGATGGATGTACGGTTGGGGCTGAAGCCGGAAGAGCTTCACAAGATAATGAGCGAGTATGAAGTGATCATTACCCGTAGCGGCACCACGGTTGACAAGCCGCTTTTGGATGCTGCTACCAGTTTGAAAATGGTGGCCCGGGCCGGTGTGGGGATTGATAATGTTGATGTTGAGTATGCCAGCTCCAAAGGGGTTATTGTGGTCAATGCCCCGTTCGGCAATACCAACAGTGCTGCCGAACATACCATGGCGCTGCTGCTGGCTGCCTGCCGCAATGTCACGGTTGCCAACTCTTCGCTGAAGTCAGGTGAATGGAAACGTGCCCCTTTTACCGGAGTTGAGCTGAAGGGCAAGACCGTCGGAGTGATCGGTCTGGGTAAGGTAGGCGGCAGGGTGGCCACCCGTCTCAAGGCCTTTGAGTGCGAGGTGCTGGCCTGTGATCCGTATATTGCCGTCAAGCGGGCTCACGATCTGGGGGTCAAGCTGGTTTCCCACGATGAGATTTATAAAAATTGCGATATTATTACGGTTCATACCCCTTTGACTGACGAGACCAAGGGGATGATCGGTAGCCGTGAACTGGGCATGATGAAGGA
>CAZOTC010000063.1:0-12160 GCA_964582605.1 uncultured Geobacter sp.
CATGAGTACTATCAGCGACGCCCAAATGACAGCTTCCCGCTACGAAAACAGCTGTCTGACAAAAATTGGCTCGACAATCATTCTCGCCCTCTGCCTATTAATGTTGTCAGCAAATGTTACTGCCGCTCGTCAAAATGACGTTGAAGACTCCAACAAGGGTCTTTCAAGTCCTGTCCAACTTACTCCCCGGGAGCAGGCATGGCTCAACAAGAAATATTCCGTTCGGGTCCGTATTAGCGAATTCCCTCCTCATATGATGACACTTCCGGAGCCACGGGGCATCTCGGTAGACTACTTGAAACTGATTGGCAAGCGCCTTGGCATCAACTTTATCTTCGTTGTAAAGAACGATATCCCCTGGCAAGAAGCGGTTACAGATTTGGAAGGCGACCGTAAATGGTTTGATCTCCTTATTACCATGAAAAGAACACCTGAACGTGAAAAGAAAATCGTATTTACAAAGGATTATCTTTTCGCCCCATGGGTCATCGTCAATCGCACCAACTCTCCCTATGTTTCAAAAATGGAGGATTTGAATGACAGAAGCGTTGCTGTTGAGCGAGGCTATGTCATAGAAGGGCTTATTAAGGAAAAATATCCTCGGGTCAAAATTGTTGTCGTCAAAAACACGCTCGAAGCACTGAATTCTGTTGCCAGCGGCAGCAGCGACGCGTACGTCGGCAATCTGACCGTTGCGACCTATTTCATTCAGAACGGTGGGCTGAACAACCTGAAGATTGCAGCTCCATCCCCCTTTGGCAACCATGATCAGGCTATGGGGGTGCGTAGTGATTGGCCGGAATTGGCAAGCATTATCAACAAAGCTCTCACAGCTATGCCCGATGGTGAGAAAAGCGATATTACCAGCCGCTGGTTTACGGTCAAGTATGAACATGGCGTCAACACAAGGAAAGTCCTGATCTGGGTCGGCGGGATCACAGCAGCATTTTCCCTTATTATTGTTATTACTCTTGTTTGGAACAGACGACTTAAACAAGAGATTGATCGCCGCATAACAGCCGAAGAATCACTACGTGCAGCTAACCATAAAATTGCAGAACGAGAACTGGAATTAAGCACAATCATTGATACCGACCCCGAATGCATTAAAAAGATAGCTCAGGATGGCACCTTGTTGCACATGAACCGTGCAGGACTGGCCATGATTGAGGCTGACTCCCTGGAACAGGTTTTAGGCAAAAAA
This sequence comes from uncultured Geobacter sp., assembly GCA_964582605.1. Classification (GTDB taxonomy): domain Bacteria; phylum Desulfobacterota; class Desulfuromonadia; order Geobacterales; family Pseudopelobacteraceae; genus Trichlorobacter. The sequence goes on from CAZOTC010000063.1 coordinate 1,205, forward strand.
GTACAAATGCTGATACTTCCCCAGTATCGTGATGCCTTCATGGAGTTGACGCAAAGGATATTTGCGGGGGAATCTGGAATTCTTGAATTTGAAATACAGGGAATAAAGGGGAGACATCTTTGGCTGGAAACCCATGCGGTGCCGTTCAAAAATGCTCAAAATCAAACTACTGCATTGCTCGGCGTAACGAGAGATATCACCGAACGCAAGCAGGCAGAACAGGAGCGCCACTATCTTTTCAATATCGTCGATAACAGCTTGAACGAGATTTACGTTTTTGACTCAAAGACCCTCAAGTTCAAACACGTCAATCAGGGAGCCCTCCATAACCTCAAGTACACACTGGGCGAAATGTTGAACATGACTGCGGTTGACATCAAACCGGAAATGACCGACGAAGCATTCCAGGCGTTGATACAGCCCTTGCTTGACAGGTTGCAGGACGTACTTGTCTTTGAAACGGTCCATCAGCGGAAAGACAAGACAACATATCCGGTAGAAGTCCATCTGCAACTTTTGGATACGGGCATCCAGCAAGTGTTTCTGGCAGTCATTTTTGACACCACCGAGCGTAAACAGGCAGAAAAACTACTGCGGGAGACGAACCAGCAGCTTGAAGCAGCCATTGCCCAGGCCGATGCGGCAAACCAGGCCAAGAGCGATTTTCTCGCCAATATGAGCCATGAAATTCGCACCCCGATGAATGGTGTCATTGGTATGACCCAATTGCTGCGTTTTACCGATCTGACCAAAGAACAAAGTGAGTACCTGAGAACGATAGAGGTCTCAACTGAAAATCTATTGAGCCTTATCAACGACATTCTCGATCTATCCAAGATAGAAGCCGGTAAAATTGAACTTGAGTACGTCGATTTTTCACTGCAGCGCTGTATCAAGGATGTTGTAAACCTGCAAATAAACAACATCTACCAAAAGAGACTTCTCATTGATGTGTCGGATGCCCTTGATCTGCCTAATGTTGTCCGTGGTGATCAGCTGCGTGTCAAGCAGATACTGCTTAATCTACTTAATAACGCCATCAAGTTTACGGAAAAGGGACGGATCGGCATTGAGGTTTCGTTACAGGGCCAGCAGGACAACCAAATCGTTGTACGCATTACGGTCAGTGATACCGGTATCGGCCTGACAGCAGAAGAAATTGACAAAGTATTTAAACCGTTTACTCAGGCTGATGTCAGCACCACCCGAAGATTTGGCGGCACCGGCCTTGGCCTGACTATCTGTCGCCAACTCGCAACATTGATGGGTGGCCGTATCTGGATTGAAAGCGAAAAAGGCAAAGGTAGCCAGTTCCATCTTGAACTCCCCTTCATCCTGTCAACTCAATCTGCAGCATCAGTTTCTGAACAAAGTTTAACAGTAGACACACTTCTGACCGATAAGCCGCTGACCATTTTAATAGTTGAAGACAATCAGATCAACCAGCAGACAGCAATGGCGCTCCTCAAGATGATGGGGCACCATACAAGGTGTGCCTATGACGGGCAGGAAGCCCTGAATGTCTGGCAAGAAGGTGGTATTGACCTCATTCTGATGGATATTCAGATGCCGGTGATGAACGGCATAGAGGCATTACGGGCCATTCGCACACAAGAGACAAACACAGGAAAGCACACCCCAATAATTGCCCTTACTGCGAATGCATTGAAAGGTACAGAGGAGAGACTTCTGAACGCCGGATTTGACAGCTACATGTCAAAACCACTCAGGCTCGATCTGCTCGCAGAGGCGATTAAAAGAGCTGATACAAGTTCAGTAGTCTCCGGTTAGGAAATTATTCAACTCACTAAATCAGAGCCAGCAACCATTCTATTAGTAACAAGACAAGCGAAGACATGTTTATTGTCTATGTTTAAATACCATTCAGGTGTACTCTTGAAAATGAAACACTATTTCATATCAGGAGAGCCACCTATGGTTACAGCTAAAACATTGCAGGAACTGGCAGAATATCTGGGTGGAGAGACCACAGGCGACAAGACTGTCCTGATTAGCGGGATCGGGCCTCTTGATTCTGCCATTGCGGGACAGATCACTTTTCTGACTACCCCCAAATATGCCGCAAAAGTTGAGACAACCAAGGCCTCAGCAATCGTTCTGCCGCCCGACACAGAAAGCTTTGGACGTAACGGTATTGTAGTTTCCAATCCCTATCTTGCCTTTGCCAAGTTGCTGACTCTTTTCACCGCTCGTCCCCGCACAGCAAAGGGGATTATGACAGGAGCCTATATTGCTGACAGCGCCACGATAGGATCAGATGCGACCGTATATCCCGGTGCGTACATAGGTGAAAAGGTAATCATCGGTGATCGCGTGACGATTCATCCTAACGTGACCGTGTACGAAGGTGCACAGTTGGGAGACGATATCACACTACATTCCGGTGTATCGGTACGTGAAGGCAGCCGTATCGGTAATCGCGTTATCGTGCACAATGGAACGGTCATTGGTGGTGACGGCTTCGGCTATGCTCCAGATGATGATGGCTGGTTCAAGACACCTCAGATCGGCATGGTGATCATCGACGACGATGTAGAGATCGGTTCCAACAGCACCATAGACAGGGCTGCCCTTGAAACTACCCGGATCGGTAGAGGCACCAAAATAGACAACCTCGTACAGGTTGCCCACAACTGCCAGATTGGTGAGAACTGCATCATCGTTGCGCAGGCCGGCATTGCCGGAAGCACCAGATTAGGCAAGCACGTGACGCTGGGTGGCCAGGTTGCCATTGTTGATCATTTGGTAATCGGCGACAACGCCATGATCTCCGGGCAATCAGGCGTATTCAACAACGTAAAACCAGGAGCTGTGCTAAGCGGTACACCTGCGATCCCTCATCAGGCACGCCTGAAATCAGCTGCTGTTTTCCCCCACCTGCCGGAAATGCGCAAGACCCTCGTCAGATTGGGAAGCAGGATGAAGAAGGTAGAAGAACGTCTTGATGCATAAGCAGACGCTCCATACCTCAACCAAGGTATCCTCACCCCCTTTTGCGTTCAGTGATTTTATACAAATCAGTCAGCCCCGCTATTCAAACATAACTTTTATCCGTCATTCAGGGCCGTTGTAACTTTGGCACACCACATGCTTCAAGTCTGGCAAGGCAGTTCACGCTGCCGCTATCAACACGGCCCGCAAGAAGCACAACAGGCGGAAAGCTGCTACCGCTCAGCAGTATTGTTATGCTTCATGCTTTATATACGACCCTGCAGAGGCGCCTCTGCAGGGTTTTTTGTGTAATGTCGTCCTTCGGCATGGTATAGAGTGATACCTCCCGGGGGTCATACATTCCTTTTAACGGTGTACACATGCTTCTGCACAAAAAAGAGATACTGAATCTGCTGGCCGAGGAGACAGAGGCCCTTCATTTTGCCTCACTGCTCCGTGCCTTCGGTGGTCGCCACATCAAGAACGAACTGAAACGGATGGTCGATGACCTTGTCAAGAGCGGCGAGGTCCTTCGCCTGCGCGGCAACCGTTACACCCTGCCCGGTGCCGAGAACTCAGGCTCAATACAGGGTATCATCTCGATTCACCGTGACGGATTCGGCTTTGTGAAGCCCGAGAGCGGCGGCAGCGACATCTTTATTCCCGGCAAAAATATCAATAATGCCTTGCATGGCGACAGGGTTTCGGTGCGGGCAGAAAAAAGCCGTTCCCAGCGGGGCAAGCTGGAGGGCCGGGTACTGGCAATTCTTGAACGGGCCAATCAGAGGGTTGTGGGACGACTGCAGCAGGGCAGACGCGGCGCGATTCTGGTGCCGGAAGAGCTGCGTCTCAACTCTTTTTTCACCGTGCCTGCCAATGCTGTTAACGGTGCGGTTGATGGCCAGCAGGTGGTAATAGAAGTTACAGCCTGGCCTGCTGGTGGAAGACCGCCAGAGGGGAAGGTTGTCGAAATTCTGGGCTGGCCCGACGATCCGGATGTTGAAGTCCAGACCGTCATACGCAAGTTTGATCTGCCCCACCGCTTCGAAGCCGCTACCCTGGCCGAAGCTGAGGCGGTTCCATCCCAGATCAGCCGTGAGGACCTGCAGGACCGGGTTGACCTGCGCAAAATCCCCACCGTCACCATTGATGGAGAGACTGCCAAGGATTTCGACGACGCCGTTGCGATCAAGTCAGAAGGCGACACATTCAGACTCTGGGTTTCAATTGCCGATGTCTCCCACTACGTTCTTCCAGGCAGCAGCCTGGACCAGGAAGCCTATCTACGCGGCACCTCGGTCTACTTCCCTGACCGCTGTCTGCCGATGCTGCCGGAACGGCTCAGTAACGGCATCTGTTCCCTCAACCCCCATGTGGACCGCCTGACCATCACCGCAGAGATGCTGTTCGACCGTAACGGCAGGATGCTGGAGTCACGTTTCTACCCCAGCGTCATCAGAAGCTCGGCCCGCCTGACCTACACCACCGTCAGGCAGGTTATTGTGGATGGGGATGACAAGGCATTGGGGGATGACCGCAGCCTGGCACCTCTGCTGCTGCAGATGAAAGAACTGGCGCTGATCCTGATGGCTATGCGCAAACAGCGTGGCAGTATTGACTTTGATCTGCCTGAGCCGGAGATTATCCTGGGGCTGACCGGGCAGACCGAGGCGATCATCAAGAGCGAGCGCAACCTGGCCCATCAGCTGATCGAAGAGTTTATGCTGGCAGCCAATGAGGCGGTGGCCGGATTTGTAACCGATCAGGAACTACCGTTTATGTATCGTGTGCACGAACACCCGGATGCAGCCAGGCTGGCCGCCTTCCGCGAATTCATCCTCCCCTTTGGCTTCAGCCTGCCGATGCAGGGAGAGAAGGTCACCCCCCAGGCGATGCAGCAACTGATCAGCGATGCTGCCGGAAGGCCTGAAGAACGGCTGGTCAACTACGGCCTGCTGCGCTGCATGAAGCAGGCTCGCTACGCTGCTGAGAACTTCGGACACTTTGGACTTGCCTCCGGGTGCTACACCCATTTTACCTCGCCAATCCGGCGCTACCCGGATCTGATAGTCCACCGCCTGCTCAAGCTGGCTCTGGCCCGCAAGGAAGGCACACTTGACAGAAAAGGGCAGCGGGAACTGGATCGGATCAGCAGCACCCTCTCAGAGGCAGCCGAGCATACCAGCACCCGTGAACGGGTGGCCATGGAAGCGGAGCGGGACATTGTAGAGCTGAAAAAACTGCAATTCATGCAGGGGAAGATAGGCGAAGAGTTTGACGGTTTCATTGCCGGTGTGGCCGGATTCGGCTTCTTTGTTGAGCTGAGCGAGGTTTTTGTAGAAGGGTTGGTGCATATCTCTACCCTGGTGGAAGACCTGTATAACTTTGATGAGCAGAACCACAGCCTGATTGGACGGCGTACCGGGCAAGTGTTGCGGATTGGAGACTCTGTACGGGTTCGGGTGGTGGCGGTCAACCCCCAGGCCCGCAGAATCGAATTCGTGCTGGTCAGCCATAGCAGCGGCCATCGCTCAATTCCTGTTTTGCTTGCAGAAGAGCAGGAATACCCACGTATTCCGATCAAGGGTAAACGCCCCTCCCTCAAGCGGCCTATCGAAAAACGCCGCTAGTTGCACGTATCTGCACTCTGTGATAGCCTTACAAAATTACTACGTCTGGAGTCTGCATGTCTGAAGAACCATCAAAAGTACTCCCCTTTATCGAACACCTGGTGGAATTGCGCCGCCGTTTGATCATTATTGTGATAGCGGTCTTTATCGGCATGGGGGTTTCCTGGAACCTTGCCGATGAAATTCTGGTTTATATGGAGAAGCCCCTGACCGGCATCACCTATATCGATGCCGCCAAACAGCAGATCTACCGCTATATGCAAACAAACTATCCCGCCATTTACAAACGGGCAGATCTGGAAAAAGAGCTCAATAAACCACGCAAACAGCATGCCCTCAACTACACCAAACCGCTTGAACCGTTCTTTATTCAGTGCAAAATATCGGTCATCGCAGGCTTCATCCTGGCCCTGCCGGTCGTCTTCTACCAGATATGGGCCTTTGTAGCTCCGGGGCTTACCCGCAGGGAACGCAAGCTGGTAATTCCATTCATGTTGACCGGTACATTCGCATTCTGCCTTGGCGCCCTCTTTTTCCTGACCACCATCTGGCCTTTTATCATTAATTTCTCGCTTTCCTATGAGACTGAAGGACTGCGCAGCTGGCTTTCGCTCTCTGCCTATGTTGATTTTTGCCTGCGCCTGATTCTGATGTTCGGCCTTATTGCAGAACTGCCGGTGCTGACGTTGCTGCTGTCACGTTTCGGGCTCGTCACCTACCATTTTTTGGCCCCCAAGCGCAAATATGCGCTGTTGGCCAGCTCGATCGTTGCCGCCTTTCACTCTGATCTGGTAACCATGTTTGTGATTATGATCCCGATGTACATGATGTATGAAGTCAGCGTATGGGTGGCACTGATCTTCGGCAAGAAAAAATCCCCACCTTCTGAGTCGGAGCCTGTTCCGGAGCCGGCATAGCATCAAACAGACAAAACCGCCATTGAGCCTGTCTTGCGACGTAATTCCACTGGAATGTCCTCTGCTTTTGTACCGGGCAGCCAACAAGACTTGACAGGTCTTCTAGCAACGGGGTATAAAGAGACCATCAATGTCCTTTTAGGAGCCCCTCCATGATGGAACTGACCCGCAAAGGTGACTACGCCATACGTGGTATTATTTACCTTGCAAACCAGCCACCAAACAAGATTTCTCTTTTAAGTGAAATCGCAGCGTCGGTTGATGTACCCCAGACGTTTCTTGCAAAGATTTTTCAGCAATTCAGCAAGACAGGTATTGTCAAGTCATTCCGGGGTACCGGAGGAGGTTTTCTGTTATCCGGACCACCGGAAACCATCACTCTGTTGCAGGTTGTTGAGGCAGTTGAAGGACCGATTCTGCCCAATCGTTGTTCGTTAAAACAGGGCGAATGTGATCGGGACCGTTTTTGCACGGTCTACCCGGTCTGGCTTCAGGTTCAGAAACAGGTCCGCGACATACTGCAAAACATAACCCTGAAGGATCTAACACAACAGTAAACACACGTTATCGCTAGACTTTATCTCTTTTTTATTGACATCGGCAGTATGAGATGCTAAACAATAAACACAATTAACCTGAGGGTTCAGCTTAAAGTCTCGCATTTGCCTGCGGGACTTTTGTCGTTTTGCAGACCGGTATACAAAATTTACTGGTAATTTCAGCAAGAAAGGAGTTTGCCGGACATATTCTCAAAACTTCCTGCTCTGGTAAGGGTGCCTGTCCGGCGCCATCCGCCCAGCCTTCCCACTCACCTATTATGCTAAAACACCCCATGATAAAAAAAATCAGCTGCCTGGCAGCAGGAATGCTGCTGATCTGGTCACCGGTTCTGTTCATGGCCTGTAGTAAAGGACCACAACCTGTAGCCTCGCATGCCTCTCTCGACAATGATCTGCATGAAACGTCGCTTGAAAAAGAGATTCGATCAGTCATGGAAAAAGGGCTTGCGCTGGAAGAACGCAAGCGCCAGATTCCCGTGATTGAGCGTGCCTTTTCTCGCCGGACCACTCCGGAACGGGCCAGAAACCTTGCTGCGCTCTGTTACTTCAAGACACTTGGAACTCCTTTCTCTCCCCTCGATCTGGCGGAAATTGCCCTCGTGGAGTCGGGGGGGCACAGCCTCTCATCCAAGGCGACCTCCTCCAAAGGCGCTATCGGTGTCTGGCAGCTGATGCCGACTCAGGCCCGCAGCCATGGCTACACCCCGGCCGAGATGAGGAATGACGAAAAGAATGCAGAGGCAGCGGTAAGGGCACTGCAAAGCAAACTGGCCATAGCTGACGGAAATATGGACAAGGCCAAAAGGCTCTACTGCGGCGCAGGCCCCCAAGCGGACGCCTATCTGACCAAACTTCGCATCACCAGACAGGCCCTGCTGGAAGAGCTTGACCGTAGCCGAGCCACACTTGCCATGAATGAGTCCCCACAACGATCCATTCAATAAACCTTTTCATTTCGTACTTTTAAATCACCAGCTGCCACTCCGTAAGACCAGATATCCTGTACAATCCAAAGGGGGGCTTACAGCCACTCAAGCCCCCCTTTTCACTTGCCCTTCCAGCTGGCGCTCTGCTATAGTTCTTCGACTCGCAAGGTTCGGCAATTCTTGCCTTTGAAAGGAACACCGAATTGGAAGGAACCCCCTCCGGTACAAGCTGTTCAGGCCTTAAACTGCGCACGAGAATGTTTCTGCTGTCCATGGTTTCATTTGCAGCAATCATTATTGTGGTGTTACTGGGGGCCTTACTGCTGAACGATGTAAGAATCAACGGCAGCAACTACAAAACCATCCGCAACAGCAAGGATGCCCTGGAAAAAATTGCACTGCTCAAGTCGGACATTTACCAGCTGAATGGTGAGGTGCTGGCGTTCATGGCTGAGCGGGACAAGGCCGACAGCACAGCCCTGCTTGCCAGGATCAAAGACCATGCAGACGACATAGACTTCAAGTATGATGATGTTCAGGGACTGATTGAATCACAGCAAAAGCGGGAAGCGGTTATCAAGGCTGAATCAATCTGGAGCGACTACAGAAAAACGCTGATGGAGGAGATTATCCCTGCAACGCAGCGGGGAGACCTTCAACGCGCTAACGCACTTATGAACGGCATTCAGGAGCAGCGTTTCAGCTCTTTCAGTTCCACGATTGCCCTGATGGTGGACAACCTGCGCCGGGATGTCTACAAGACCGAAAAAGAGGTCTCTACCATTACCCAGAAAAAGATCGTGGTAACTGCTGTCATTACCTTGATTCTGGTCACCCTGATCTCCATAATCTCCGCTTTTATCACCGAATCTGTTACCCGTCCGATCAAACAGTGTGTGGATTTTGCCAAAAAAGTGGCAGGGGGATCACTGGAGCAACGTCTGACCATCAGCGCCTGCGGCGAGGTGGGGGATCTGGCTGCTGCCATGAATACCATGGCAGAAAACCTGCACAACATCGTTACCCGCCTGCACGCCTCCACCAATGAGCTGACCGCAATCGACCGCAATATAGAAGCAGCCACCCGTCAGGTAGTCAGTGCAACCCACCTGCAGGAAGAGGCGGTCAGTGAGACAACACGCACAGTAGCGCTGATCAACAGCTCGGTCATGAACATTTCCGAGGGGGTTGACAAGCTGTCGTGTTCAGCAACCGAGACATCTTCCTCTGTCCTGCAAATGGCTGCCAGCATTGAAGAGGTAGCACTAAATACCGACAAACTGGGTGAATCGGTTGATGAAGTCAGCTCATCCATCATCCAGATGGCAACCTCTATCAGGGGAATCGGCAATAACATCACCAACCTACTGGATGCGTCCACAACGACAGCCTCGTCGGTGGCTGAAATGGATGCAACAATCCGCCAGGTTGAAAAAAATGCCATTGATACCGCTGTTATTTCCGAGACCGTAAAGACCGATGCCGTCAACGGCCTCACCTCGGTACAGGAAACCATTGCCGGCATGCAGGAAATCCGCCGTGCCTCGCAGATTACCGCAGAGGTAGTGGAACATCTTTCTCTGCGGGCCCACGACATCGGTGCCATCCTGTCGGTGATTGATGAAGTTGCTGAACAGACCAACCTGTTGGCCCTTAACGCTGCAATTATTGCCGCCCAGGCCGGCGAGCACGGCAAAGGTTTTGCCGTGGTGGCTGATGAGATCAAGGAGCTTGCCGAGCGGACTTCAAGCTCAACCCGTGAGATCGCCCAGGTAATCAAGGGGGTACAGGAAGAGACCGGACGTGCCGTTGCCGCCATAAACCAGGCTGAACTGGCAATCAGCGCCGGAGAAGAACTGTCGCAACGTTCCGGACAGGTGCTGGAAAAGATCGTATCAGGCGTTCGCCAGGCAAGTCTGCAGATTGATGCCATTGCCCGTGCAACGGTCGAACAGGCCAAAGGAAGTCAAAGCATTCGAGTGGCCATGGAACAGGTTGAAGAAATGGTCGAGCAGATGGCCAATTCGGCACGGGAACATGGCCGGGGCAGCGAACTGATCACCATCGCCGTGGAGCGTATGCGGGAGATGACCGGTCAGGTGCGCGGATCAACCCGTGAACAGAGCAAGACCAGCGCACTGATTGCCAAGGCCACCGAAGATATCACGGCCATGATTGATCGGATCCGTGAAGCCTGCGAGGACCAGACCGAACACAGCCAATCAATTGACCTGATGGTGGAGCATATCCGCCAGTCCTCAGCCAGCACCGCACAGGCTGCACAGGTCATGAACAACGCCGTGACAGGGCTTTCACGCCAGATTGACCAACTGGAAAACGAAATGTCAGGATTCAAGATATGAAAAGCCGGATCCAGCAAAAATTCAACGCACTCCAGAAAAAGAACGAAAAAGCGCTGGTGACCTTTATCACCGCCGGCGACCCTGACCTCACCACCACAGCTACCATGCTGCCGCTTCTGGCAGAGGCGGGGGTTGACATAATTGAACTGGGCGTGCCGTTTTCAGACCCGATGGCAGACGGCCCCACTATCCAGCGTGCCTCTGAAAGGGCGCTGGCCGCCGGTGTGACCCTTGAGTCGGTGCTGGCCCTTGTCAAAGACACACGGGACAAACTTTCTGTACCGATCATCCTGATGGGATACAGCAACCCGATCTATGCCTACGGATGGGAACGCTTTGCCCACGATGCCGTTGATGCCGGAGTTGACGGGCTGCTGCTGGTTGACCTGCCACCAGAGGAGGCTGATGAGCTGCTGCCGGCAGCCAGGGCTGCCGGGCTTTCAATCATCTTCCTGCTGACACCTACCTCTGATGCATCCCGGATCAGGAAGGTCAGCCGTTGCGGCAGCGGATTCATCTATTACGTCACCGTTACCGGTGTTACCGGTGCCCGGCAAACGGTCTCAAGCGGCCTTGGCAAAGAGCTTGCGAAGGTCAGAAGCACCATC
>CAZOTC010000064.1:0-8271 GCA_964582605.1 uncultured Geobacter sp.
TCAGTAGTGTCCCAACGTTTAATTGAATAAAAACAGCTGGTTATTTCTTTGTTCTGTATCGCTTCTGCAATCTATATCTGTAAGTGCCTGTAACAAGGGCATTCGCTCGAAGATGGTTACGCTCAACACCTGTAGAATTGTGTAGAGACTGGCTTCTATCTTGAGTCGCTTCTTCATGATGGCAACAAGCACATAGACCGACACGGCAATCCAAATCTGGGCTTTGACCGCGTTCTCCGAGGTTCCGTAGAAAGTCTTGATCCGCAGGTTCTGCTTGATCCAGCGGAAGAATAGTTCCACCTGCCAGCGACAGCGGTACAACTCGGCAATGGTCATTGCAGGTAGAGTGAAGTTGTTGGTCAGAAACACCAGGGTCCTGTCGTTCTCGGCGTCGCGATACTTCACCCGGCGCAGCTTGTCCGGATAGTCCTTGGCTTGGTAGAAACCGGTGAGCAGCACCGATTGATCGCAGAGCAGGCCGATATCTTTGTCCACTGGATGGGAATAGACCCGTCGGCATTTGAGATTTGATTTGGCCCGGATCACGAAGAACGCTGGTACCTGAGTAATCGCGTAGAGTCGCTTGTAATCCAGGTAGCCCCGATCCATGATATAGAAGGCTCCCGCTTCCAGCGGCACGATGTCCAGGGTGTTTACTTCGTGGAGCTTGCCGTCGGAGATATGGATGAAGGTCGGAATACTGCCCCGCAGATCCAGCAGAGTATGAAGCTTGATGGCTCCCTTGGTTGTACGGAAGTTTGCCCACGGGAACATTGAGAGGCATAAGTCGATGGTGGTGGCGTCCAGGGCGTAGACAGTATTTTCCAGTTCCAGACCGAAGCTCTCGTTCACATAGAGCTTGCGGGCTGTCTGAATCAGGGAGTAGGCAAGGTCGGCGTAGATACGCCAGTCGCGCACCTTGTTGGCGTTGGCCATGGTGTTGCGGGAGACTGACGAGCGAATCCCCATGTGATAAAGCTTGCTCTTCTGTGCCCGCAGACAAGACTCGATATCCCGCAGGCTCTCGCGGTAGGTCAACTGGGCAAATGCCATGCAGAGATACTGATCGAGGCAGGAGAACTCCTTGACCTTGAAGTTGCCATTGTAGCGATCGACGCATTGATGAAAGATGTGGAGCGGCAGATGCTCCATCACCTGAGAGAAAACGAGCTTGCCGGTATACATGGTTCACCTCTTCGCACATTGCTATGCGAAGATGGCTGGACCTCCGGAAAATTTTCAAGTCGTTAAACGGCATGATGTCGCTTTCTCTTAGGGTTAACGGGCAATTTCAGCCCATAGGCTATTCAACGTTGGGACACTACTGAGCCCAGGTATAATTCCAATTTTAAATCAAGAGTGATATCAAGGCTGCGAGGATTGAGGCGACGAAGGCGTATAAACAATACGTTGAGGAGCCGAAGACGAGCCAACGAAGATAGCGCCTTGAGTTAGAAATGGAATAAGGGGGGCGTAACGCAATGCATCAGCCTTCACTGCTTTTTACCCAGTGCCTGCAGAACGATTTTGTCAGGCCGACAGGCCGTTATGAAGCCCTGCCCAACCGGCTGCATATCGGTTCGGGCGAGGCGTTGCGCCTGATGGGGGAAAAGCCTGATGAAGGGCCGGTAGCCCGCATGATGACCTGGGCCTATGCACAGGATGCGTCACAACTTGCAATTATCCACCTGCTGGATCGCCATAGCGCACCTGACCAGCAGCAGCAAGCGCACCTGCGCCAGTTTGGCGAACACTGCCTGGAGGGAAGCCCCGGAGCCGAACTGGCCTTCAGCGTGCCGCCAGGCAGCGCCTGCCGGGCGGAGAAGGTCTTCAGCCCGAACCTGAATGATTTTCTTGATACCAACCTTGCAGAACTGCTGCAGCCCTATCAGGGAAAACCGGTTCGAGCAGGGATTATGGGGGTCTGGACTGAAGCCAAGGTCTACTTTCTGGCCTACGAGCTGACCACCCGCTACCCGGAGATGCAGTTGGCGGTCTGTTCAGCCCTCTGCGCCAGCTCATCCCGCGGTCAACACTTTGCCGCCCTGGACCAGCTGCAGCGGATTCTGGGGGTGCGGGTCTGCGACTCGGTGGGCGAGTTCATTGAATACCTGGGAGGCTCGGATACGACGAGCGCACTACCTGACCCCGGTGATGGATTTCCAAAGACAGCCATTACCTCCAGTCAGTTGCTCAGCACGGATGATCAGCGCCTGCTGCGCTACCTGTTCCGCCACTGCCGAGAGGTGCGGGGCAAGATCCTTGACGGAGGCTTTTCCGGTAATGTGGTAATGGGTACCACCAGCATCGACCTGCATGGCCATGCAGAAGCGGCCCATGTGGTCAAGATCGGCCCCCGCAACGCCATGGGGCAGGAGCGTCAGGCCTTTGAACGGATCGAGGAGGTGCTGGGTAACAGCGCCCCCCGCATCAGCGATTTTGCCGATTTCGGCGAGCGGGGCGCCATCAAATACCGCTATGCCTCCATGGGGCACGGTCCGGTTTCCACCTTTCAGAAGCAGTATCAGCAGGGACTGCCGCTGGTCAAGATCCAGCAGGTCCTGTCCACGGTATTCGAGGAGCAGCTGGGCCGGCTGTATCTGGCTGCCGAACGGGAATCCTGCAACCTGCTGGACTACTACTGCTTTTCCTCCCGCTGGGCCCCCACTGTCCGCAGCCGGGTGGAGCAGCTTCTTGACGGACCGGCTGAAGGTAGGCACCTGCAACTGCCGAATGGCCCGAGCTTCCCTAACCTCTGCCTTTTCTACGAACAGTTTCTTGATTCCCTTGAACCGCTACGTCAGGATACCGCCTGGTTTGCCTTTGTCCATGGCGACCTGAATGGCGCCAACATCATCCTCGACAGTCATGAAAATGTCTGGCTGATCGACTTTTTTCATACCCATCGCGGCCATGTCTTGAAAGACCTGATCAAGCTGGAGAATGACCTGCTCTACATCTTTACGCCGGTTGATGATCAGGAGACGCTGCGTCAGTGCTGCCTGCTGTCTGACCAGCTGCTGGCCATTGAAGATCTGGCCGCACCGCTGCCGGCGCTGGACAGCCGGATCAACCTGCCGCAGCTTGAACGGGCCTGGCAGACCATCACTATCCTGCGCAGTTTTTATCCCAACCTGCTGCGATCAGACCGTTCCAGCTTCCAGTGGCTGGTGGGGGCACTGCGTTATGCCGTTCATACCCTCTCCTTTGATGAATCCACACGGCTGCAACGCCAGTGGGCGCTCTACACAGCGGCACACTGCAGCGCCAGGATCATCCAGACCATAGCTGGCCGCACCACCCTGCGGCTCGACGGGCTTGACCGTCGCTATACCCAACCCGGCAGACTCAGCATCACGATCCTGCCGGGCCGCAAGGATACCCTGCGGGAACTGGCTGATGACCTGACCGCCCTGCAGCATGAGCAGGTGAGCGCCGTGCTCTGCTGCATACCGCAGGAAGAGCTGGTGCAGTATGGTGTGGGAGATCTGCTGGAACGCTACCGCGAGGCCGGGCTCGTTGTGTATCACCTGCCGATCGTAGACCAGAAGGTCTGTTCGCGGGAGGAGCTGTCTGCGGCTGTTGACTGGATCAAGCTGCAGCTGGAACAGGGAAACCATCTGCTGTTGCACTGCGTGGGGGGACTGGGACGCTCCGGCATGGTGGCTGCCTGCTGGCTGCGCAGCTGCGGCCTGAACAGCAGCGAAGCGATTGACGAGGTGCGCCGGGTACGCGGTCCCCGTACTGTCGAGACCGAACTGCAGGAACAGATGGTCAGGGAGTTTCTGTGAGCGAACCAACTGCACCAGAGGTACCAGAGCCACTGCCGCTGGCTGTCGAGGAGGCACACCAGCGCACCGCTGAACAGCGTCCCCGTTATTTCCTTCTTATCGAACTGCTGGCGGTCATCACCACCCTGGCCTGTGTCTGGTTGACTGCCAGGGATAACATCCTCTGCTGGCCCACCGGCATCGCTGGCTCCCTGCTCTACCTGTACATCTTCTATCATGCACGGCTTTATTCCGACGTCCTGCTGCAGCTGTACTTCCTGATCACCAGCATCTACGGCTGGTACAACTGGGGGCACGGCGGCGCAGGTGACACCGCACTCAAGGTAAGCCGGCTCAGCCTGCCGGCAATGGCCGGCTGGGGGGTGGTGATCGTCATCGGCACCCTGTTGCTTGGCACCTATATGAAGCGGCGCACCAGGGCGGCCATCCCCTACGGTGATGCCTCGATTACGGTCCTGAGTCTGGCGGCCCAGTACCTGTTGACCGCCAAGGTACTTGAAAGCTGGATACTCTGGATAGCCACCGACGCCATTGCCACGGTGGTTTACTGGAAACGCCGCCTCTACCTGACTGCCGGCCTCTATGCACTGCTCTTTATGCTGGCCTGCAAGGGACTTATGGAATGGATCAAACTGCTACCCCCCTGACAGCGACCGGCATGGTGCTGGGCAAGTTCCTGCCGCCTACCCTGGGGCATCGCTACCTGATTGACTTTGCCCGTGCCTGGTGCCCGAACCTGACCGTCATCGTCGGAACACTGCAGCGTGAACCGATACCGGGTGACCTGCGGCTAGCCTGGATGCGGGAGCTGTTTCCTGATGTCAGCGTACTGCATCTGACCGATGAGAATCCGCAGTACCCTCATGAACACCCCGACTTCTGGCAGATCTGGCATGACAGTATCCGCCGCCTGATGCCGACCGGTCCTGATTTTGTTTTTGCATCTGAGGAATACGGCTTCAAGCTGGCGGAAGTGCTGGGAGCCCGCTACATCCCGGTGGACACGCCCAGGGACCTGGTGCCGGTCAGCGCCACACAGGTGCGGGAACAGCCGATGCTGCACTGGCGCTACCTGCCGGACTGTGTCCGCCCCTGGTTTGTTCGCAGGGTCTGTATTATTGGGCCGGAATCAACCGGGAAAAGTACGTTGGCGAAACAGTTGGCGCACCACTATGACACCCTGCAGGTTGGCGAATATGCCCGTGGCTGTATTGATGCCCATCAAGGCAGGGTTGATGCAGAGATGTTCCGGCTGTTTGTGCGGGGCCAGGCCGCTTCGGAGCGGGCTCTGGCGCGTCAGGCCAACCGGCTCCTGATCTGTGACTCTGACGCCTTCACCACCGCCCTGTACCACGAACTGTATATCGGCGGCAGGCCGGACTGGATCATGGAGGAGGCCCGACGTAGAAGCTATGATCTATATCTGCTGGCCGACCCGGACGGCACGCCGTACATTGCTGACAACCAGCGTCTGCACCCGGACAAGCGACAGTGGTTTTTTGATCAGTGCGTCAACTGGCTTGCTGAGAGAAAGGCACCGTATCAGATTCTGACCGGTGCCTGGGAACAACGCTTCAGGCAGGCCTGTGATGCGGTGGACAGGCTCTTGCAGGATATTAACGGTTAACAAACGAGCTGAACGGAATCACCTTGCCGCCGGGACGTCCCTCGCCAAGCCGTTCATCCAGACTAACCTCAATTCTGATTGCAGGTCCGAACAGCTGACCAAGCTTTTCCTGCAGACGCTCAAGGTCTATCAGATACCCGGCCAGCGGCTGGATAGTGAGAGCGCAGGAACGGTCGGCATGTTGGCTGAATTCATGCTGCACCAGCGGCCACTCCCGGATGATCCGGGCCACATCCACCATGCTGATCACCGCACCGTCATCGGCCAGGAAACTGACCGGCTCACGGGCCTGAAGATCATACAGACGGCATCGGCCATCCCTGCCGGTCTTGATGCAGGCACAATCCCCTGTGCGATAACGCAGCAGCGGCAGATAGGGGTTGCGCCCCCCTGTAACACAGATCTCTCCCGGCTCTCCATCCGGAACCGGTTTTCCCTCCGGATCAACAATCTCGATATAGATGTCATGGGGCAGAACAAGCATCCCGTCGCCATCAGGGGCAGAGAATGCAAGCGGGCCGGTCTCTGTGGTGGAATACAGATCGATGACCGGGCAACAGTAGACCGTCTCAAGCTGTTTTTTCAGATCAGGCAGCAGGGTTACGGCAGTGCTGATCATGGCTGCCGGGGAACACTCAATCCCCCAGTTCAGCATCTGCGCAAAGCCGAGCGGATCGCCGGTTATGAAGAGCGGAGCCGTATCGTTAAAGAACTGCCGGGCCTTCTCCCTGTCCCACACCCGCTCATGCAGATTGACCTTGGCAAAACCGGCCTGATTCCAGACAGAGAAGACATTGGCAAAGGTGACGGTGCTTACCTGGCAGCCTACGTTGAGGCAGGCTGTTACCCGGCTTGAGAAAGAGAGCTCTATGCCGTACTGCAGGAGAATCTGTTCCAGCAGGGGATGGTACTTTACCATTGCCAGTGGATGGTGGGGCACCAGAATGGCGTGGCCGGTTACGCCGGAGGTGTCATAGACGATCAGACGGGAGAGGTCGGCATCCAGCGGTACCATATCCTCCAGCCTGTGGACAACATCCGGGCGGCCTGTTGTGGGGATATGGTGCCAGTCCCTGCGGATAGCAAACCCTTCCGGCAGGGCAGACTGGAATAGCGGCACTTTTGTGCGGATCTCCTCAACCCATGAGATGATCTGATCCGGAGGTGCGCCGGATGAAACCGGATCTGCAGAGGTCACTCTTATTCTGAATTGCTCCACCTCCGGCAGGTCTGCAGCAATAATGCGATCCCCCACCTCATAGTTCCAGACAGGGGCTGCCGGGTGTTCCAGAATCTCGCGAAACTTTTTGTACCCTTCAGCAGTTATCAGCGGATTGCGTGCCTGCCGCTCCTGCGGTATGTCCGGCTCTCTGGTCATGTAAACTACTCCCTGGTTGCCCGTGCCGCAGCCTCCGCAGCCTCCTTGCGCTGCATCTCTTCCCGCAACTTTCGCGCCCGTTTCTGCTGCTCCTGGGTGGCCTTGATCAGGCGTACCCGCTCAACGCTGTCCAGTGTCTTCAGGCGGTCTTCAGCGCTGTTTTCACTCTCTCCGGCAGGGCGCAGCCCCAGGGCCGCAAGACAGAGCCGTGCCAGCTCTTCACGGCGGTCCTGGTCGCTTACAAACTGGTCTGCCGCAACTATTTCGGCAACTCCGTTCAGGCCGTTGTGCAGCCATGGCAGAGCCTGCTGTGCAAACCTGCGTTGGCTGACAAACCAGTCGTCGGCAAGCAGCCAGCAGGAAACCGCCACAAGGCGGAGCCAGTTGCGCTGCGGTACTGTAGTACCACTGAAATGCCAGACAAAGGATGGGTTGGGCCAGGAGCCGCCCAGCTCGAAAAGCAGGTCATACACCAGCGCGGCGGTATGTACCCCGCCGGAGCTTCCTGTGCGGGGCTCAGCAAGAAAATCCGGCGGGCATTCCGCCAGGCGGTGGGTCAAACGGTCAAGTATGGGGCCTTCTTCGGTCATGGTAGCAGCTCGAACTGGATGTAAGGTGAAAAGCATTCAAATCCTAAATTGGCAAAGCAGAACCGAGCATTCCTTCTATATATCTTGCCAGGCCACAATGCCAAGTCAGAAATCCAGCGGACTTTTAGGCTCCTGGAATATCCGTACCATCCAGAAATTGTTGGGACATTCCAGCCTTAAGACTACCATGATCTACACTCACTGCGTACCGGTACGGACGAATCCAGAAAATAACGTAACCACCTCATATAATACGGTTGCCTTGCTACCGGAATCAAGAAGCCACCCGAAAAGGCGGCTTCTCAAAGATCAAACTTGATTACGAATTCTGCGGCACCAGTTTTATCTCAAGCTTACAATTAACGGCCGCAGCGTACTTGCGGAGCATTTCCAGAGATGGAGAATGACGGTGAGAACCGAGTGATGCCTCAACCCTCGCCAACGATGGCTGTGAAACGCCCATTTTAGCTGCCACTTGCTCTTGAGTAAGTCCCGCTTGCTTGCGGGCCGCAAGCAGGGCATCCAGAGCGGCAAATTCATCATCCAAGGCTTTCCATGCTTTCTTGAAATTGGGGTCTTGAAGCTCATTCTCCAATTTTTTCTTGGGGTGGTACGAAACCGGCTTATAGCTCATGACTAATTACCTCCTTCTGCCGAGTGAGCGCAATATCGAGTTCCCGTTTTGGTGTCTTGTCCGTCTTTTTGACGAAACTGTGAAGAATAACGATCTTTTTCCCGACCATGGTGCAGAAAAAGGCTCTTCCAATTCCTTCTTCTGCCTTGGCACGGATCTCAAAAAGACCATTACCAAGCGCACGTGTATGCGGCATTCCCAAGTTGGGCCCGTATTCTTCCATGCGTACGGTCAATGCTCGAAATCGAGCA
>CAZOTC010000064.1:8371-12037 GCA_964582605.1 uncultured Geobacter sp.
CCCATGGAGCCTGAGCAGTCTATGCCGATGTAGAGATCAAGGGGAAGCCGCTGCGGTGAGCTGCCGGGGCTATCGCCAACCAGCCTTTTTACTGTTGTCACCCCCGGTATCACCTGCGGGCTTATGGTCAGGGATTCAGACCAGTCTATCTCATACAGCGGCATACCCGGTTCCCAGAGATCAACCCCTTCAGGCTGGGGGTCAGTTGACTTCGGGGAGATCCGCTGCGGAAAGCGGATTAAATGAGGGATTGCCAGCTCGCGGTAGTAGCGGATCAGCAGCTCCTTTTCGGTTACCTTCACCCCCAGGCTCTTCATCAGCTCCTTGTAGGCATCCGGCTCACGGTAGCGGTTCTTTTTCCCCCCTACCTCCTCCCTGCCCCCCTCTCTGCCGGGCAGATCAGCCTCCCCCTTTTCGTCAAGCCCGGTTATGGCTGGATCTTCGGAGGGGTGCATGGCTCCGTCAATCTCCTCATCCTCTATGCCGGTCATTCCGTCCGGGATCTCGTCCCCCTTGCCGCTGCCGGTGGCATCCATCCAGGGTGGCATAGCCAGCATGATCATCCCCCCTTTGGGCAGTTCCAGCAGATAGGGGAGCAGCAGGGCCGCAAACCTGCCTGCCCCGGCCAGCCAGTTTTTGGCGTAGACCCGTATCACACGGCTCCCAAGACCGGCGTCAAACTCTATCTTTTCGGTTACGCCGTCTGTAAGTGTCTTTCTCGGCAGATTCCAGAGTATCTCGTAGATCCGCATGTACAGCATCCAGATATCGGTACTCTTCTCCTGCTTCAGAGCCCTGTAGACCCCGTCCATCTTCAGCTCAGACTCACGCTGCAGCCGGTCGTTTATCAGAAGGTCGGTATAGAGGTTCGATACCATCGGCGCATGCTGCTCACAGGTGGGGATTCCGGCCCGTATGCGAGCCATCAGACGGGCGTTGTCCCGCAGGTCGGCAGGGGCAAGCACATGGTGCCCTATCTCATGGGCAAGTATCTCTGTGGCAAACTGCTCAAGCTTCAGTTCCCGCACCTGCCTGAGACTTATCACAACCGCATGGTCATCCAGCCGTATCATTGCGAATGAGCCTGTGAGCTGCTCACCTTTTTCATCCATTTGAGTAAGGCACCAGCGGGGTTCGGACAGCCGTGTAAAGCGGCTCCAGCAGTCAAGGGCAGACTGCCACTGGCCGCGCCACTGCTCCTCCAGCCTCTCCAGCGCCCTGTCGCTCATCCCTTTCGCTCCGTTACCAGGGGCGCCACCAGATAAATGCTGTGGCTGTGCGGCAGGGTGACAGCAAGGGTCGATGAGGTAGAGGCAAAGCTGCTGCAGCCTGCAAGGGGGGGGATGGCAAGGCGCAAGGCTCCGCAGGTGACGGTTCCGCTCTTGTCAATGCTGAATCCTGGATTCCCTTTACCAGAGACATTATCTGAACCGGGTGCGGCGCGGCGCAGCGACAGGCCGAAACAGTCAGCCCAGATGGAAAAGCTCCCTTCGCCGTCGTATGCGATGATATCGGTTCCGTCACCAGCCAGAAGGGGCGGTTCGCCAAACTGCCCCCCCAGCCCCCTGAAGCGCCCTGTCTTCCCCACAACCGTAAGCCTGACATCAATCTGCCTTCCCGCCAGATGGGGCGGGTGCCAGGGGTTGGCCAGCGCCTGCAGCAGCGCATCCATTGCCGGGGGAGGGTCATCCGCCTCTATACCGATGCATGGAAGTTTCAGTCTGTCCGGCAGACTCTTCCACCGTTCCAGGGCTGTCTCCCTGTAGTGGGGCAGCCCGGCGCGCCACGCAAGCAGCAGCGAGGCGTCAAGAAGTTCATCCACTGTCTCGAAACCGGAAGCGATGCTGTGCAGCCTCTTCAGCCAGCGCTGTCCGATACCGGCATCCTCCTGGCCGATGTTTATTGCAGCGTTGGAGAGTGAGCCCGCCACCCTGCGCGGGCTCTGCGCCAGAAGCGGAGCCACCTTTGGAAGAAGATGCTGCCAGAGCGCCGGCAGAAGAGGGGTGCGACTGCCGCTCCCCAGATAGCGCTGGCCGAACAGGACAAGGGATATCTCGAACAGTTGTCCTGCAGCCTTCCGGGCCCGCTCCGGCGCCACCGCCTCAACAGCATCCACAAGCGGCTGCAGCTGACCCCTGACAACCGCCTCAAAACCGCTGGAATCAAGGCCTGGATTGTTGTGGAACGTCTGGGCTGCAAGCGCATTGAACCGCTCCCTGTTGGCGGCCAGCGCCTCTGCAAGGGGGCCGGTTATCAGCTTTTCCATTTGAGCCACCGCAGGTAGTTGCTGTAACGCTGGTGGAAGTACTTGAGCTTCAGGATATCATCGAACATCTGGCCGTACAGCTTGCGCGAACCGCTCCATTCCCGCAATGTCCGCTCTATTGCCGCAAGCTGGCGCCGCACCTCTTTCTCCGGCAGACCGTCCAGACCTTTGGCAAATTCGGCGCCGATCTCCCTCACCGGATCCTGTTTGTCAAGGTCAAGCCGCTGGTACTCCTTGCAGGCCAGATCAAACAGGGTGCGGATCCAGCTGACACGGTCGGCCCGGAGCGCCTTGTTGCCGGACTGCTCGAAGAACGGTGAATCAGGGTTTATAACCAGCTTGTCGTGCAGTACGAACGGGATGATCTGGCGCAGATCCTCAAGCCCCACCTCTGCAGCCCCCCTGAACCAGGCCATAGCCTTCACGTAGATGAGCACCGTCATCATGGCTCGCACTGAAAGACCGTTGAAGCTCTGCCCCCCCAGGTCGCTCTTCTGATCCTTGCCGGACTGCTCTCCGCTGAAGGCCGAAAACTCAAGCCCTGCCAGCTTCAACGTATCCTTGGTCATATACTCCATCTGGCGGGCAACAGGCTCAAAGAACTCGAACTGGGCCGCAAAGAACTCAAGCCTCCGCAGCAGCTCCGGCGGCATCCTCACCCCCCGGATCTGCTTCTCCACCTGATCAAGCTCCGCAGAGGTAAAGATTATCTCCTCCGGCACCAGCTCCTCCGGCTTGAGACCTGCCTCGATCCGTGACAGCAGATCCTGCAGGAAGCGGGTATTGAAATGCAGCGCCTTTACCACCACATCTATCCTGTCCCGGAGCGCCTCTATAACCTGATAGGTTCCCCCCCCTGCATCATCGTTGGCAGTCAGGTACCAGGCAGCCTCAGGGCACTCGAATATCTGGTCGTAGATCTCGGCGTAGTTGTCCCCCATGACCGTCAGCAGGGCAGACTGGGTACGGGTCGGTATCCGGTTGTACTCGTCTATGATCTTTACCCGCATACCGAGCCAGCTGCGCCAGGCAATCTTTATCTCCTCGTTTGACTGGGCAGATACCATGCTGCTGGGAAGGGGGTTCCCCAGCAGATCGGCGATGGTCATCTGCGGCTGGCCATGCTGGATGCCGCGCCGTATCTCCTTAAGGGTGTACCCTGCCAGCACCCCCATAAGTATTGCGATGGCGGTCTTGCCGCGACCCGGCCCGCCAACCAAAAGGCAGCGTCGCCGAACCGCAAGATTCAGGAGCGGCAGCAGCACATAACTTGAATAGCTCTGGTCCGTCGGCAGATTGAGGGTCACTTTCTGATCGCCGAACTGGTACTGCTGCGGGGGTGAGTCGTTGTACTCGATATCGTAGAACGGGCTGATAATGGCGTGGTTGGTTATCCAGAA
>CAZOTC010000065.1:0-12005 GCA_964582605.1 uncultured Geobacter sp.
AGTAGCCACCGGCCGGAGACATGGCCGATCCGTAATCCGTCAATACGACCAACCCGGTCCGGATATGGGACGAGAAATCGACCGCAAGACCTTTACCCACGTGTGCAATCGCATGCCTTGGGTAAAGGTCTTTTTTATTTTGCAGCTGTTTTCAAGAGTGTGCAGCATCCGCTGTCACTCAACCACATACAAGGAGGGTGTACCAATGCCACACCGTATGAAGCCAAGCAACAAGGAACCGCGCAGAGAGGTAAAGAAAGAAAAGGCATCCGGCAACATTGTCAGACTGACACTTACCGATAAGGAACGGGTAGTTATGGAGCGTATTACCAAGGCCACGTCAAAGGAATCCTCTGAAATTATCCGCGAGGCTTTCAGCTTCTGGATATCAAGGCGCCAGCGCCTTTGCCTGGACATGTGACACAACATGCGCGGATACAACGCCCAAAAATACTTTTTCCTGCTGCTGCTATCCTTTGTCCTGTCCGGCTGTCAGAATCAGCCCGCTAACCACAAAGATCAGCAGGCACGAGAGAAGGCCTCCATCTACATTACGGCACTTGAGCAGGAATTGCAGATGATGGACAGCTTAAGCAGCAAAGCCATAGCCCCCTTGATTTCTGAATATTCTGTGCCACGCGGGGAGACCTATGCTGCACTGAATGAAAAGTTTCAACAGGCAAAACGGCAGCTATCGGCAGCAGCGGTCATGCTGGAAGACAAAGTCATACCGGCTGATCTACCGAAGCAGGTGAGAGAAGAACTGCTTGCTGCCCGTGACGACCTTTTGCGGGCCTATCGTGCCAAACTCAAGTCTCTTGACCAGCTGAAGAACTACCAGCAGACACAGCAGACGTATCTGTTTGACCAGTACCGGAAGCTCTCCGATGAGTCAGTCACCCTGACACAGGAAGCTAAGGCGTATATCAACAATGCCAAACGACTGGCAGCATCCAAATGAACAAGGAGTTACCCATGCAATGCCCCGTCTGTCCCAATACCAGCTTAGTCATGTCTGAACGCCAGGGGATTGAAATCGACTACTGCCCCAGTTGTCGCGGCGTCTGGCTCGACCGCGGTGAACTTGACAAAATCATCGAGCGTTCTGCCCAACAGGAGGCACCCACTCCACCACCAAGACAACAGGCGTACCAGCAACCGCCACCCCAGCAGCAGTATGGGCACTATGTCGATAAAGACCATTACAAACACAGTCATGGGCATCACTACAAAAAGAAGAAATCATTTTTTGAGGAACTCTTTGACTAATTCCGGCCCCAGTTCAAGGATGAGAGCAAGGCGGCGAGAAATTCGGCGACGCAGGCGTACACGCAGTACGTTGAGGAGCCGAAGATGAGCCGACGAAGATAACGCCTTGAAATGGAAATGGAATAACGCAGCAGTATCCGGTGACTGCAAAAAAGTCACCGGCCCTTTGCAAGAAAGGACCTTCTGATGGCATCGCACGTCGTATTATGGGGCGCATTCACCCTGCTGGTTGTTGTTATGCTGGCCGTTGATCTGGGGATAAACCGCAAGAGCCACCATGTTTCATTCAAGGAGGCGCTGGGCTGGAGCCTGGTCTGGGTAGGTCTGGCCCTGGCGTTTAATGTCGGCATCTACTTCATGATGGGCAAGCAGCCGGCTCTGGAGTTCCTGACAGGCTACCTGATTGAAAAGTCCCTGTCAGTGGACAACCTGTTTGTCTTCATCATGATCTTTACCGTCTTTGGTGTGCGTGGTGAACTGCAGGCCCGGGTGTTGAAGTGGGGCATCCTGGGTGCCCTGGTCATGCGGGTGGTCTTCATCTTTGTGGGGGCGGAACTGCTGCAACGCTTCCAGTGGCTGTTCTATATCTTCGGTGCAATCCTGATCTACACCGCCTGGAAGATGGCCTTTGGCCCCAGCCATGAAATGGACCCGGACAAGAATATTATCGTGCGTTTTGCCCGTAAATTTCTGCCGATGACCAAACAGATCAGGGGAGACTGGTTTTTTACCCGGCGGCTGAAGCTCTGGGTTGCCAGCCCGCTCTTCATGGTGCTGCTGGTGGTGGAGGCAAGTGATCTGGTCTTTGCCCTTGATTCAATCCCGGCCATCTTCGCCATCACCCTTGACCCGTTTATCGTTCTGACCTCCAACGTCTTTGCCATCATGGGACTGCGGTCGCTGTACTTTCTGCTGGCCGGTGTGATGGGGATGTTTGTCTATCTGAAATACGGTATCTCATTCATACTTGGTTTTGTCGGCATCAAGATGATCCTGATCATGCTGGGAATCCATATTCCGATTGCTGTCTCATTAGGCACCATAGTGCTGAGCCTGCTGGTGGCGGTGGTGGCATCGCTGCTTGTGGCAAAGCGGTCAGACACAGTAGTCAGCCAGGAAGCCGCTTAACAGACCCAAAGAAGCCGCTGTACATGACCGTATCGAATGCATAAACAACCCATACCTCCAAGAGGAACCAACAGATGCCACGCGTAGCTGAAATACCTAAAAACCATATCATCTCATTCAGAGTTACCGACGAAATGCGAGCATTCCTGCTTTGTGAAGCACGCAGACGTGGCCGTTCTCTGGCAGAAATTGTCAATCAGGCATTCAGACTCTGGATCCAGCAGCATGCCCCTGCTGCTGCAAAAAAACTGTCACGCAGATTTGCACGCAAGGAGCAGCCAAGCCAGCCCGTACAGCCTCTATGCCACGAAAATTCCTGAAAAAATGGACTCCTGACCCTGCACAGCTGAAAGCGCAGAAGCATCTACGCTTTTTAGGCGATGCCCTGCATGCCTCACATCTGTGGCAGTTTAACCGGGGAAGTGTGGCAAAGGCCTGCGCAATCGGCATTTTCTGCATGTGGATACCGGTTCCATTCCAGACTGTGCTTGCGGCTGTCGGCGCAGTATTCTTTCGGGCAAATCTGCCGGTGTCGGTTGCGCTGGTGTTTATCACCAACCCGTTAACCATGCCGCCGATGTTCTACTTTTGCTACAAGATCGGGGCGCTGATCCTGGGGACTCCCCCGCAGCAGTTCAGCTTTGAACTCAGCATGGACTGGCTTGCCAACGGTATGCTGCTGATCTGGAAACCGTTTGTGCTGGGGGTTTCGCTGGTTGCCGTCGTGTCGTCAGTTTTCGCCTATTACGGGGCACTCCTGCTGTGGCGCCTGCATATTGTCCAGAGGCTCAGAAACAGCAGGGCAGTCAAGGCCAGGCGACAGCACTAGCCATAATGACTGATTCCTTAGAAACAGTGGGGGTATTTTATGTTTCATACAATGGTTGCCTGGTTAGTAGAGACAATCGGTACGCTTGGCTATCCCGGCATCTTTCTGCTCATGGCTGTTGAAAGCTCTGTTATCCCGTTTCCCAGCGAAGTCGTCATGCCGCCGGCAGGGTATCTGGTTTTTCAGGGCAAAATGAATCCCTGGCTGGTGGTGTTGGCAGGGGGGCTTGGCAGTCTGGCAGGTGCTTACGCCAACTATTACGGGGCGCTTTATCTTGGGCGGCCCCTGCTGCTGCAGTATGGA
This sequence comes from uncultured Geobacter sp., assembly GCA_964582605.1. Taxonomy (GTDB): domain Bacteria; phylum Desulfobacterota; class Desulfuromonadia; order Geobacterales; family Pseudopelobacteraceae; genus Trichlorobacter. Next base: position 3,530 of record CAZOTC010000065.1, read on the forward strand.
CGTTTTGTCGGTCTTGCCGAGCTGAAGCTGGAGAAGGCAGAGCATTTTTTCAGAAAGCATGGCGAGATATCAACCTTTATCGGCCGCCTGCTGCCGGTCATCCGTCAGCTGATTTCAGTCCCGGCCGGACTTGCCCGGATGAACCATGCACGCTTTGCATTTTACACAGCCTTGGGGGCTTCACTCTGGTGCGCAGTGCTGGCCTGGATCGGCTACCTTATTGGTGACAACCAGCAACTGATCATGCAGATGTCACGTCAGGCAGCAGCATGGGCAATCGGCAGTTGTCTGGTGCTGCTGGCGGTCTATCTATGGCGTCAAGGTCGAAGCAGAAGTAAAGCCTGACCACTCGTACACGTACGTCAGCGAAGCTATAGTCTGTCAGAAGTGTCATTTTTACAGGTACATGCATGAGATTTTTTCGATCAACAACAAGGTTTTCAGCTTTGCTGCTGCTTCTGCTGACAGTACACCTTGTCGCGCATGGTCTGCTCCTGTCAAAGCATGCGTTCATCCCGCTTCAGGAACCGGTTGTCTGCAGCGCTTCCCTTGCCACAGAAAGTGGCGGCGATGTTGAAACGCGTCTGGGAGATTTCAAGCCACCCAAGAACTCTTATGTCGACTATTCCACCTTTTTTGCTCCCAACGACCTGCTTCCTGCCTACAACCCAGTTATTTCCAGACTGCTACCCCACGAACCACTCCAGACTCTCCCAAACGTGTATCTTGAAATAAACGTCCCTCCGGACAACCTCGCCTGATTTCAGCCTACAAATCACTTGTTTTCCACACAAACGGTTGGTCACGTTCGCCCGTGCCGGAAAAGGCAACGTTCATACAGATAACGATAGATTCAGACCAAACAGGAGATAACTCATGAACAGAAAAATTGTAACTATTGACGGCAACACCGCCGCCGCCCACGTGGCCCACGCCACCAACGAAGTCATCGCGATCTATCCGATTACCCCGTCATCAAACATGGGCGAGATTTCGGACGCCAAGAGCGCCGCCGGAGAGAAGAACATCTGGGGCACCATCCCGCTGGTAACCGAAATGCAGTCCGAGGGGGGAGCTGCCGGCGCTGTACATGGTTCCCTGCAGTCCGGCGCTTTAACCACCACCTTCACCGCCAGTCAGGGGCTGCTGCTGATGATTCCAAACATGTACAAGATTGCAGGCGAGTTGACCTCTACGGTCTTTCATGTCTCTGCACGGGCCATCTCTGCAGCGGCTTTGAACATTTTCGGTGACCACTCGGATGTCATGTCCTGCCGTTCCACCGGCTGGGCCATGCTCTGCTCCAACAATGTCCAGGAGGTCATGGACTTTGCCCTGATCTCCCAGGCAGCCACCCTGCGTTCACGGATACCTTTTCTGCACTTCTTCGACGGGTTCCGCACCTCCCATGAAGTCCAGAAGGTAGAGGAACTGTCCTTTGACGACATGCGCGCCATGATCAGCGACGAACTGGTCAACGCCCACCGTCTGCGCAGCCTCTCCCCCGACCGGCCGGTCATACGCGGCACTGCCCAGAACCCGGACGTCTACTTCCAGGGGCGCGAGACCGTCAACCAGTTCTACGAGCCCTGCATCAAGATTGTTCAGCAAGAGATGGACAGGTTCAGCGAGCTTACCGGCCGTAACTATAAACTGGTTGATTACTCCGGCGCCGAAGATGCCGAGCGTGTCATCGTCGTTATGGGCTCCGCCGCCGATACCGTGGAGGCTACCGTCAACAACCTCGTCAACAAGGGAGAAAAGGTCGGCGTTGTAAAGATCCGTCTTTACCGCCCGTTCCCGCTGGATGCCTTTATCGAGGCGCTGCCCGGGACGGTCACAAGCATCGCCGTGCTGGATCGCACCAAAGAGCCCGGCTCCCTTGGCGAACCGCTGTATCTCGATGTTCGTACCGCCATCGGCGAAGCGATGTCCGAAGGCAGATGCAGCTTTACAGGCTACCCGAAGATTGTTGGCGGCCGCTATGGTCTTGGCTCCAAGGAGTTTACCCCGGCCATGGCCAAGTCTGTTCTGGACAACCTCAAAAACGACAAACCAAGGAATCACTTTGTCGTCGGTATCAAGGAGGATGTCACCAATTGCAGCCTGGACTACGATACGGATTTCCGCAACCCCATGGACGGCACCTATGAGGCTATGTTCTACGGTCTGGGCTCCGACGGCACGGTCGGTGCCAACAAAAACACCATCAAGATCATCGGCGAGACCACCGACAACAACGCCCAGGCCTACTTTGTCTATGACTCCAAGAAGGCCGGCACCATTACCACCTCACACCTGCGTTTCGGCAAGAAACCGATCATAGCTCCGTATCTGATCGATAACGCCGATTTTATTGCATGCCATAACTTCACGTTCCTGGAAAAATACAACATGGTCAGCCGGGCAAAAACCGGCGGCACCTTCCTGCTCTGCTCACCATTCGAACATGATGAGGTCTGGGATCGGATGCCACAGGAGGTTCAGCAGCAGATCATTGACAAGAAGCTGAAATTTTTTGTGATCAACGCCATAAAACTGGGTGAGGAGCTGGGGTTGGGGGCGCGCATCAACGTCATCATGCAAACCGCTTTCTTCAAGATATCCAATATAATCCCCCTTGATCTGGCCATTGCTGAAATCAAGGACGCCATCGATAAGAGCTACGGTAAATCGGGTGAAAAAGTCGTTGCCATGAACTACGCTGCCGTTGATGAGGCGCTCAAGAACATCCATGAGGTCAAGGTTCCGGCAAACGCCACCAGCACAATCAAAATGCCCCCGCCGGTTGTCAAGAGTGCTCCCGCGTTTGTACAGAATGTCACCGGACGTATTATCGCCGGCCTGGGCGACTCGCTGCCGGTATCGGCCATGCCGGTGGACGGCACCTTCCCGACAGCAACCTCACAGTACGAGAAGCGCAACATCGCGATTGATATTCCGGTCTGGGATGAGGAACTCTGTGTCCAGTGCGGTATCTGTTCGTTTGTCTGCCCCCATGGTACGATCCGCATGAAGGCCTATGACGGCAATCTGTTGCAGGATGCACCCGCAACCTTCAAGTCAACAGACTGCAAACTGCCGGAGTTCAAGGGGATGAAGTACACCCTCCAGGTAGCGCCGGAAGACTGCACCGGCTGCGGAGCCTGCGTGTACAACTGCCCGGCCAAAAGCAAGGAAGCTCCTGACCACAAAGCGATCAATATGCAGTTCCAGCCACCGTTACGGGCTGCCGAAGCAGCCAACTACGAATTCTTCCTGGCTCTTCCGGACATGGATCCTGCCAGGCTCAAGCTTGATACCCTGCGCGGCAGCCAACTGGTACGTCCTACCTTCGAGTATTCCGGTGCCTGTGTCGGCTGCGGCGAAACACCGTATCTGAAACTGCTCTCACAGCTGTTCGGCGACCGCGCCATGATTGCAAACGCCACCGGATGTACCTCCATCTACGGCGGCAACCTGCCGACCACCCCCTGGTCCAAACGCGCCGATGGTCGCGGACCGGCCTGGTCCAATTCCCTGTTTGAAGACAACGCCGAGTTCGGTTTCGGTATGCGTCTGGCCATCGACAAGTTCAACGAATCCGCGCTGGAGCTGCTGGAACAGCTGATCGAATGCAGTTGCGCTTCCTGTGCTCCGGTCATCCCGCTGATGAAAGAAATCAAAACTGCGGATCAGTCCGACCAGGCCGGAATCGAGCAGCAGCGTGAACGGGTTGCGACACTGAAACAGGCGCTCAAGGGATGCACGGAGCGAGCTGCCGTACAACTGCTGCCGCTGGCCGATTATCTGGTCAAAAAATCGGTCTGGTGCGTCGGTGGCGACGGCTGGGCCTACGACATCGGCTACGGCGGTCTCGATCACGTCATCGCCTCCGGCAAGAACGTCAACCTGCTGGTGCTTGATACAGAGGTCTACTCAAATACCGGCGGTCAGGCCTCCAAGGCCACACCTACCGGTGCGGTGGCGCAGTTTGCCGCCGGCGGCAAGCCAATGGCCAAGAAGGATCTGGGCATGATGGCAATGTCCTACGGCAACGTCTATGTAGCCAACGTAGCGCTTTCCAACCCGGCGCAGGTCGTCAAGGCATTTATAGAAGCGGAGGCCTATGACGGGCCATCCCTGATAATTGCCTACTCGCACTGCATCGCCCACGGCATTGATATGACGAAAGGTGTGGACGAGAACAGGAAGGCCGTATCGTGCGGTTATTGGCCGCTGTACCGCTACAATCCGGCTCTGGCAGCAGAAGGCAAAAATCCGCTGCAGCTTGACAGCAAACCCCCGACCACTTCATTTGAAGAGTACGCCTACGGAGAAAACCGCTACAAGGTTCTGCAGAAGGCCAACCCAGAAGCAGCGGCCGCGCTTATGAAGAAGGCTACCGCATGGACTGCCAGCCGCTTTGAGTACTACCAGAAACTGGCAGCGCTCTGATAACAGAAATAAGTCCGGGAGCTCTGTCGCGCTCCCGGACGATCTGAATCTCGACAAAAGAGGACACTACGATGGAAAACCATTCTACAGCAGTATCAGCCACCCCGGATCACACCCTGGTCGGCATCCTGACCGGCAGCCCCAATGACCTGCCCACCGTGGTCTAGGTGCGTGACACCCTGACCGAACTGGGCATCAAAAGTGAAATCATCGTTGCCTCGGCCCACCGGACCCCGGACAAGGTTTTAGCCTATCTGGACCGTGCCCACCGTGAAGGGGTGCAGGTGCTGATCGGCTGCGCCGGCGTCGCCGCCCACCTGGCCGGTGTGGTTGCCGGACATACCCGCCTGCCGGTGATCGGCCTGCCGCTGGGTAACGGCCCCCTGACCGGTCTCGACAGCCTGCTGTCAACGGTGCAGATGCCGCCGGGAGTGCCGGTTGCCACCGTGGCCATTGATGGCTCCCGCAATGCCGCCATGCTGGCTGCCCGAATCCTGGCCTTGAAATACCCGGAAATTGATCGGGCACTGGAGCAGGCGGCCAGGCGGGAGCGTGAACGCTACGACCTGACTGCCGATGAAGCCCTGGCAAAACTGACGCCCTGAACAAATATTACCGGAGGTGTAGCTACCATGAAAGATATCGAACGCTTCGTAGCCGGTTTCCGAACCTTTCAGAAAGATTATTTCGGTACGGAGGGCTCACAATTCGAGCCTCTCAAACAGGGGCAAAGCCCCAAGACCATGATCATCGGTTGTTCCGATTCGCGGGTTGACCCGGCCATCCTGACCAACTGCGCACCGGGTGACATCTTCACCGTCCGCAACGTGGCCAACCTGGTGCCACCCTACGAAGAAGACGGCGGACGGCATGGTGTCAGCGCCGCCCTTGAATTTGCCGTCTGTCACCTTGGTGTGGAGCATATCATCGTGCTTGGTCACTCGCAGTGCGGCGGCATCAACGCCCTGATGGCCGGCAGTTGTGGCTGCACATCAGATGGCTTCATCTCCAGCTGGATGTCTATCGCCGCGCCGGCCCGGGAGAAGGTGCTGGCGGAACTGCCGGGCAAAGATGCAAAACTGCAGCAACGGGCTGCCGAACAGACGGCCATTCTGCTCTCCCTGGAGAATCTCCGTTCCTTCCCCTGGATCGACCAGCGGGTAAAAGCCGGAGATCTGTCGCTCCATGGCTGGTATTTTGACCTGAACGCCGGTGAACTGTCCGAATACCAGCAGGTCTCCGGCCTGTTTCAGAAGATTAACTAACCAAATCAAGGGAGCAATGAGATGCATGACGATATCAAACGGCTGCAGGAAAAAACAGATTCAGACCTCCGGTTTTTGCTGCAGTGTTTCAGGGAGGTGCTGCTTGAGCTGGGAGAACACGAGGTTGCCTCAATCATCCCCTGGCGTGACGATTCACGGTCGTTCAATGATCAGGTTGCTCCCGAACGGGCGTGTCAGCTCTATTCCATAGCCTTTCAGCTGCTCGGTATGGTTGAGGAGAATGCTGCGGTTCAGGTGCGCCGCATGGTGGAGAGCACAAACGGTCTGTCGTCTGAGCGGGGTTTGTGGGGCAACACCCTGCGGAAGCTGAAAGCCGATGGTTACACAGAAAACGAAATTGCAGCACACCTTGGAGCTGTTCATAGTGAACCGGTGCTGACGGCTCACCCTACCGAGGCAAAACGAGCCTCGGTTATTGCCAAGCATCGTGCGATCTACCTTCTGCTGGTAAAGCGGGAGAACCAGATACTGACACCGGTAGAACAGCGCCAGATACGGGAAGAGATCAAGGAATTGCTGGAGCTGCTCTGGCGTACCGGCAACATCTACCTTGAAAAACCTGAAGTGCGGTCAGAGCGAAGGAATGTCATCCATTACCTGAAGAACGTCTTCCCGGAAACCCTGCCGATTCTGGACAACAGACTAAAGGCTGCCTGGCAGGATGCGGGATTTGCGACCGATAGCTTCAGACAATGCCGGCTTCCCCGGCTGAGCTTCGGCACCTGGGTCGGCGGTGACCGGGACGGGCATCCGCTGGTCACGGCAGAGGTGACGCATGAGTCTCTTCAGGACCTGCGGCTTAATGCCCTCTCGGTTATTCGCCGCCGCCTGGTGGATCTGGCCGCCAAGCTCAGTCTCTCCGATTATCTTCAACCGGTTCCGGAGGTTCTCAAAAAGTGGATAGATAATCGGGCAGCACAGCTTGGAAGCGCCGGCGCTGAGGCCGTTGCCCGCAATTCTGCAGAACCGTGGCGTCAGGCGCTCAACCTGATTATAGCCTGTCTGCCATTGACCGTTGTACGCGACCATGTGACGACCCTGGACGACAGTTCGGGGTACTATCAAAAACCGTCAGAATTGTCAGAAGATCTCGCCATGCTTGACGGTTCACTCCGGGCAACAGGTGCCGTGCGCCTTGCTGATATGGAGCTGTTCAACATCCGGCGCCTGGTTGATTCGATCGGCTTCCACCTGGCCGTACTGGATATTCGTCAGAACAGCGCCTTTCATGATCGGGCTGTTTCCCAGCTGCTTGCCGCTGCGGGTTTTGAGGATTCCGACTTCTCCGGGTGGCCGGAAGAAAAGCGGATTGAGTTTCTGAACAGGGAGCTTGCCTCACCGCGCCCGTTTCTGCTTCCCGGCTTTCAGGCCGGCGCAGAAGCTGATGCCGTTCTGTGCTGCTATCGGGTGCTGATAGAGCACATCCGCAGGTATGGTGACGACGGCATAGGATCGCTGATCGTCAGCATGACCAGGAGCTGCTCCGACCTGCTGACGGTGTACCTGCTGGCTCGAGAGGTCGGACTGCTGGTGTATGAAGAGAGTGGATGCCGATCACTGCTGCGGGTTGTACCGCTGTTTGAAACCATCGATGACCTGCGGGGTGCTCCGGAGATTCTGCAACAGTTTCTGTCGCACCCGATAACCGGAAACACACTTAAAACGGCAGAGGGGAAAAGGCCACTCCAGCAGGTAATGGTCGGCTACAGCGACAGTTGCAAGGATGGCGGGATCATAGCCAGCCACGGGGCGCTTTACAAGGCACAGCTCGAACTCACCGAAGTCGCTGACCGTTTTGCTACGGATCTCTGCTTCTTTCACGGACGGGGAGGATCCATCGGACGGGGTGCCGGTCCGACGTTCCGGTTTCTCGAAGCGTTGCCCCATGGGTCGCTGCGCGGGGCGTTCCGCATGACAGAACAGGGTGAAACCATCTCCCAGAAATATTCAAACCTGCTGACCGCCACCTATAACCTGGAACTGCAGCTGGCTGGTGTTCTCGGCATGACGACCAGAGCTTCCCGCCCGAACGGATCGGCACCGGAACAGGCAACCATCATGGAGTTTCTGGTTGATGCCAGTCGGTTGAAATACGAAGAGCTGATCGGCAGTGACGGCTTTATGGAGTTCTTTTCCCAGGCAACACCGATTGATGTCATGGAACAGTTGAGGATCGGCTCACGCCCCTCACGCCGCACCGGGCGCAGAACACTGGCTGATCTGCGGGCTATTCCCTGGGTCTTCAGCTGGAACCAGTCACGCTACCTGCTGCCCAGCTGGTATGGTGCCGGCACCGCACTGGCACGGCTCAATGAAACGCACCCTCAACTATTTGAACTTCTGTGCGCTGATATTACCCGTTTTCCGCTCCTGCGCTATCTGTTCATGAACGTGGAACTGGCAACGCTGCAGGCCGACCTGGAGATCATGCACCTCTACGCAGATCTTGTGGATAATCAAGAACTGCGCACACATTTTTCCGGGATGATCGACAAGGAATTCGAGCTGACGATGCATATTATCGACCGCCTGTTCAGTGAGCCGCTTGCGGTTCGGCGCCCCATGCAGCTGGCTGCCATACAGCTGCGGAAAGCCCCGCTTGAAGCCCTGCACCGGCAACAGATCAACCTGCTGCGGCAATGGAGAAAGGTTAAGGATAGTGAACCCGGATGTTCCGGCTCGGATAGACTGCTGGGAGAGCTGTTTCTGTCGGTCAATGCCATAGCAGGCGGTGTCAGGAATACCGGATGATG
>CAZOTC010000066.1:0-11999 GCA_964582605.1 uncultured Geobacter sp.
AAGCGCCGAAGAGGTCAAGGGTGTCACCCCAGCCGTAGAGCGGCAGACGGTAGGAGCCGCTGCCGATCTGGACCTTTTCAAAATGGTCAGGAGAGGTGATGTACTGCAGGGCGATAACATGGTCAAGGTTGAAAAGGTTAAAGTGCTGGAAGGCCAGTGCGGCACGGTAATCGCCGGTAGAGCTGGTGCCGGTGTTGTCTGCGCTCAGAGTCAGGCGCCACGGCTTCCGGTCGGTTACTTTGATCAGGGCGGAGAGGTCAGTGTCTTTCTCGCTACTCTTGAACTGCAGGGTAAGTTTACGACCGGGGTTTTCGTTGGCTGCCCGGAGGTTTTCCGAGATAGCACTGACTTTGGGGGATTGCCCCGCCTTAAGGGTAGGCAAGGCACGCAGGACATTGTCACGACTGTAATGCTGGTTGCCTTCTACCAGAATCTCCCTGACCTTCGGCTCCAGGGCATTGATGACCACCGTGCCCCGTTCAAGCTCCTGTTCCGGCAGGATCACGGTGACCATGGTGTAGCCACGCTTGCGGTAGGCTGCCTCAAGTTCATCCATCGCTTCCTGCAGGGTACCGAAATCCTTTTGCGGACCGGTATACTTTTTCAGAATAGCGGCCACATCCCGGGGTGGCAGGATGGTATTTCCTTCCAGGAAAAGCTGCCTGATATCAAAACGGGGCACCACAGTCTCTTCTGCCTGGCTGCTGACGCAGCAGAACAACAATCCGGCAGTTATCAACAGCAACGGTTTTTTCATGACATTTCCACCCTATTTGGTTGTAAAGGTACAGACGCCATCCCACCCTTGCGGAGGCGGTTCCTGCTGATACTGCTGCACCCGCTTGAGGTAGAACTGGTACAATTTACGGTCAGGCTTATGGGTAATCAGCTCATGCAGCAGCTTTTCAGCTACCTCCCAATCCTGTTTACGATATGCTAAAACCATGTCATTGAAAGTAAGTATATCACCTTTATAACTTTCCTCAAGTAACGTTTCCTCCCCGCACGGTTCAAAGATCGCCACCGGTTCATGCTTACCCTTGACCCGCACCAGATCTAGCTCACGCCAGACATATCCCTCAATCAAAGCCCTGGTAGCTTCCCCCACGATCACCCAGGTATCGTACTGGCGGGTCAGCCCTTCCAGACGGGAGGCCAAGTTAACCGCATCCCCCATGACAGTATAGGCGACCCGGAAGCTGGAGCCCATGTTGCCGACCCGCATCTGTCCGCTGTTGACACCGATACCGATCTTGATCTCGGGGAACCCCTGTACGGTCATCTCCTGCTGCAGGGTCACCATCCGCTTGCGCATGGCAGAGGCCGCCTGCACCGCATGCAGGGCGTGGTCAGGGTCATGCAACGGCGCCCCCCAGAAGGCCATGATGGCATCGCCGATATACTTGTCAACGGTGCCGCCATGTTCATAGATGATGGCGGTCATGGCAGACAGGTATTCATTCATGAAGGTGGCCAATTCTTTGGGGGTCAGCTTTTCCGAGATGGAGGTAAAGCCGACCACATCGGTAAACAGTACCGTCATCTCACGCGCCTCGGCCGCCATGGTAAAGTGCTCCGGATCTTTACTCATGGTGCTGACGATCTGGGGCGGCACATACTGACCAAACAGACCGGTGATCTGGCGTTTGGTACGGGATTCAACCAGAAAGCCGTAGCTGGCATTAAAGGCATAGAGTGCAGGAAATAGGAGCATCTGGGAAGCCAGCGGAAGTACCAGTCCTGAACGCCAGGCCAGATAGTTGATGCCGCCGCTGATTGCCATGATCAGCAAGGCCAGCCCCAGGGACCAGAGCGGCCCCAGAAACGGCAGGCTGAAGATCAGCAGCAGCCCTCCCAGTAACAGGCTGGCCAGTTCTGCCCCCTGGGCATAGCTGGGGGCATGCATGATCTTGTTGTCCAGAATGCCGGCGATCATGTTGGCGTGGATCTCGACCCCGGCATAAACCGCCGAAACCGGCGTGGAACGCAAATCCATCAGACCGGGGGCGGTGGTGCCGATCAGCACAATCGCCCCTTCCAACGCCTCTTTCCTGACCCGCCCTTTCAGGATATCCGCTGCAGAGATGTAGGGAAAACTGCCCTGATAGCCACGGTACGGGATCAGGGCGGTGGCGGAACTATCAACCGGAATCTTCAAATCTGCCACCTGCAGCCATTCCAGCATGGTGCCGGCCCGTTCCGGAAACCCGGGAACGATATCAGGCTGGCCAAACATGCCCCGCAAAACCGCAAGTGAAAGTGACTCGTAATAGTTATCGCCAAACTGCTGCAGCATCGGCACCCGCCGGGTAACACCATCCTGGTCAGGGTCCGGATTGAAGTGTCCGCCAACGCCGGCCGCTTTCTGCAGGACCGGAATATTGGCCCCATACCCGTTCTTGACCGGAATTGACGTTATACCACCCCTGAAGGCATCTTTACCCAGCACTGGTGGCGGCAGAGCACCGGATGTACGGCTTTTTCCACCACTGTCATTGGCAAAATAGTAACCCAGTACCACCGGACGGTTCTTGATGCGTGAAGCCAGCAGTGCATCATAATCCAGACGTCCCCGTGATTGGGCCAGCACCTTGCGAAATTCGGCATCCCTGCTGAGTGCTCCACGGGCGAGCGCCTCCAGCTCACGCAACCCGGAACTGCTGTCCGGTTCGGCAAAGACCACGTCAAACCCAACCACAGCCGCCTGATAGCGTTCAAACAGCAGGTCCATCATCCGGGCAACCTGGTTCCGGCTCCAGGGCCAGCGACCTACCTCAGCCAGGGACTTTTCATCAATATCAACGATCACGATCCGGTCATCAACTCCACCCGGCATGGTGCTCAGCAAGCGGTGATCGTAACTCCAGTGTTCCAGCTGCTGCACCAGGCCAAGTCGCAGCCAGCCGGCCCCGTGCAGCAGAAAGAGCAGCAGCAGGGCCAGACCGATACCGATTCTCAGGGCATGTTTTTTCATCCCGGAACTCCTTCTGGCATGGGCACTCCATGGATATGAAGTCTAGCACGAGTTTTAATTACTGCAACCGGCTACAGACAAAGAGCAGGCAACAGCTCATCCTCTCTTGCAAGACGCACAAAAAACGGGGGGCAAAAGGCCCCCCGTTTAAAATCGGAACTATATGTGACGTCCAGGTCAGAAGTTGATATCCAGTTGGGTGGTAAAGGTTGGCTTGCCGCCATAGAGTGTTTTTTGAAAAGCATTGTAGAAGTTTGCACCAACCAATACTGATACGTTTGGCGTAAAGGCCCAGGAAGCACCGGCTGACAGTGCATTGTAGTAGTTATTGCCCCCCATGTAATCCACCGACATCCAGAGTTTGTCTGAAATTTCACTGATGGTACGGTCCCAGGAAAGCAGAAGCCCGGTGTTATACTTGTGTCCCAGGTTTTTTTCAGCACCATTGTAACCGCCGGCAGAGATACGTCCGACAACCGGGAAGGTCTTGGCAACTAGCCCGTAGGCAACATTCGCCATGGTATTTCCGGCAACTCCGCGATCAAAGCTGCCGATACCATACATACCTGCCGCTATGGCCGGCATCCCTTTAAAGAAGGCATCTTCCACGATTGCACCCTTGAAGTTGAAATAGAGCGGGTGCTTGCTGCCGATAGAGTCACTGCCCTGCAAACCGTCGGTCAGGAAATCGACACCAATTTCCATTTTAAACTTTTCAAACGGCAGCACCCCTGCGGTCACACCGGCGTTAAAGTAATTGGCTCCGGCGTCAGAGGCGCTTGAAAAGCGAACATAATTATCAATGCTGATATTAACCTCTTTAAAACCTTTGGCATCCGTGGACGGAATCCAGATCTGGCCGGACGGCGTGGCCAATGCTGCCGTTGCAGCGGACAGAGTCAGGGCTGCTGCCAGAATGATGGTTCGAATTGATCTCATACAAGTTCCTCCTGTGGGGTGATGTGTACCTGCCTGAAGCGGGTCGATTGCGTCTTTGTTGAAAGCTGGTATAACAGTAAACGTGCCAACAAAGATGCAGCACCGCAGCATCCGAACTAAGCCTTTTGATTGCAGTCAGTTACAGACCATTGCACTGATCGCATGCCCGGTTATGGCGCATGACGCACCACATCGGAATGAACAGTTTTTAAGCAGAGGAGGACAGCATGCCTAACTATCTTGCATTTGCCAGTGACAACTATGCAGGAATCTGCCCGGAAGCGCTGCAGGCCATGGTGGGTGCCAATACCGGTTTTACCCGCTCCTACGGCGACGATCCGGTTACCGACCGTGCCTGCGGCCTGCTGCGGGACCTCTTTGAGACCGATTGCCAGGTATTTTTCGTCTTTAACGGCACTGCGGCAAACTCGCTGGCGCTGGCATCACTCTGCCAGTCCTATCACAGCATCATCTGCCATGAGCATGCCCACGTGGAGACCGATGAATGCGGCGCCCCGGAGTTTTTTTCCAACGGCACAAAAATCCTGCTTGCAGGAGGGATAAACGGCAAAATGGACCTGCAGGCGGCAGAGCAGCTGATCACTCGACGCAGCGACATCCACTATCCCAAACCGAGGGTACTTTCCCTTACCCAGGCCACGGAACTGGGCACCGTGTACCAGCCGCAGGAAGTGGCTGCAGCCGGAGAGCTGGCCAGACGGTATGGTCTTCGACTGCATATGGACGGCGCACGTTTTGCCAACGCTGTGGCCTCTCTGGGCTGTCGCCCTGCGGAGCTGACCTGGCAGGCTGGTGTTGATGTACTTTGTTTTGGCGGGGCAAAAAACGGTATGGCCGTTGGTGAGGCGGTACTCTTTTTCAGGAAAGAGCCGGCTGAAGAGTTTGATTATCGTTGCAAACAGGCCGGACAGCTGGCCTCAAAGATGCGCTTTCTGGCAGCTCCCTGGATCGGTATGCTGCAGAACAACAGCTGGCTTGAACGGGCGGCTCATGCCAACCGCTGTGCTGGAAGACTGGAGCAGTTGTTGAAAGGGGTTCCAGGGCTGGAGATCATGTTTCCCCGGCAGGCAAATTCGGTTTTTGTGCGGATACCACCGCAGATTCTGGATCGGCTGCAGCAGAAAGGTTGGCAGTTCTACAGCTTTATCGGTGCCGGCGGAGCCCGCCTGATGTGTTCATGGGCAACAGAAGAAGAAGATATTAAGGCACTGGTGGCAGATATGGGACCGTCAACGTGCCATGGCAGCTGAGATTTCATGAAGCAGTTCGGTCGGATCCAGCAGTTCAGCCCTGGCGGCTGGGGTAACCAGCCAGCTGCCGTAACTGTCCTTTTCAAGTCTGACCGGTTCTTCAAGCAGTACCGATGCGATATCTCCAACCTGTAACGCCAGTCCTCCGACCTGGCGGTCAAGCACCACAATCTTCTCGGGTGGTTGTTCAGACGCTTCACCACAGTAACGGGCCAGATCCACAACCGCCACAACCACTCCGGCCGAGCGGATCGCTCCCGGACACCAGGCAGGCGCACGGGGTACCGGGGCCAGCGGACGTAGCTCCAGAACCTCGGACACCTGTTCCAGAGGCACGGCATAACTGACGGTACCCGCCTGCATCAGCAGGAATCGACGCGGTTCCTTCATGCCGTTTCAACCAGCTCGATCGGCTCTTCCAGTACAAAGCGACTGACGACCTTTTCCAGCTCATCCGCCAACTGCGCCAGCTCTCTGGTTGCCAGGGCCATATCCTGCATGGCGGCCAACTGTTCTTCAGTGGCTGCCGAAACCTCTTCCGTTGCCGCAGCGTTGTCATCGGCCACCTTGGCAATCTCGTCAATGGCCTGCACCATCTTGCCGGAACTTTCCAGCTGCATCTGCGACAGATCGGTAATACTGTTGGCCCGGCGCTCGGTCTCCTGAACGCTGGTAATAATCTCGGCAAACGCCTCTGCTGTGACATCAACCCGTTTTTTGCCCTCTCGAATGATGCTTGAACTGTCCAGCAGGGTTTCATGGACCTTCTGACTCTCATCCTTAAGGGTCATGATCAGCTCATTGATCTCTCCGGCCGAGAGCGAGGTGCTGTCTGCCAGCTTGCGCACCTCATCCGCCACCAGTGTGAATCCCTTGCCGTACTCCCCGGCACGAACCGCTTCTATCGAGGCGTTTAAGGCCAGCAGATTGGTCTGACGGGCAATCTCGCCGATAAAGTCGGCAACCTTGGCAACACGCTGCAGCCGGCTGTTGAACTGCTCAAACCTGACGCCAAGTTCTTCAATCCTCTCAAAGAAATCCTTCATCAGTATCAGCACATCTCCTGCCAGATCAGAGCCGCGACGGGCCGTCACACTGGTTTCACGGGCGCAGCGGGAGCTCTCCCGGGCACGTGATGCCACCAGCTCAATCGAGATGGCGGTCTCCCTGATGATACGTGAACTGCGCTCCACCATCTCGGCCTGGGTCTCGGCGCCGTGCGAGATCTGCTCAATGGCCCGGGCCACCTCTTCAGTAGAGGTACTGATCTCAACCGCAGTCCCGTTGATCTCGCGGGCTGCCCCCGCCAGTCTGAAGGAGCTGCCCCGGATATGTCCCACCAGATCACGCAGATTCTGGATCATCAGGTTGATCGCAGCGGTCAGCTCATGGGTCTCATCGGTCATCCGGGTTGGCGGCAACTGAATATCACGGGTCAGATCCCCCTGACTGACCTCATGCACCGATCCGGTCAACTGACCGATACTGCGGGCAAACCGGCGGGAAAACAGGGCTCCCATCACCAGTCCGGCAGTCAGAGCCACCACAATGGTCAGGAATCGTGTCAGATCAGGAGAATAGCCCAGTGCCGCCACCACCGGCGGTGCAAAGGCCACCACCGCAACCACAGCGACAAAACCAAGGATGAATTTATACCCAAGAGGTACCCGCATACATCATCTCCTCATCTGCAATGATAAATCCGTTCAACAGGATCAAGGGTGGCGAACCTGCTCCGCAAAGGTGCCGGCATGCTCTCCGATTTACCCAGCACCAGTATACCACCCTGTAACAAAATGTCCGCAAAGGCATGCAGTATTTTTTCCTGGGCAGGCCGATTGAAATATATCAGGGTGTTACGACACAACACAAGATCTGCAGGCAGGTACTGGTCCGTCTGCAGCAGATCCATCCGACAAAAGCGAACCAGACGGCGTACCTCATCACGCAGTTGCATCCCCTGGCCTACGGCAGTAAAGAAGCGCTCCCTCCGCTCCGGTGAGATCCCCTGCAATGCCAACTCATCATACCAACCCCGTTCGGCCAGCTGCAGCATTCCGCTATCAATATCCGTGGCAAGAATCTCGAATCTATCCTGTGCGGCCTCTGCGCCAAAAGACTCTGTCAGCAGTATTGCCAGCGAATACGGCTCCTGTCCGGCAGAGCAGCCGACACTCCAGAAACGCACGGTACGGCCTGCTGCAGACTGCACCAAACTTGGCAGAATCGATTGCTGCACTACATCAAACAGTGCCCCGTTACGAAAAAACCGGCTGACATGGATTGACAGAGAGCCGGACAACCGTCCTGCCTCATTCGGATCAGCATTAAGCCGCTCCAGGTACTGTTCAACCGTCCGGCAACCGCACCGCCTGATCCGTGCCGCAATCCTGCGCTTGACACAAGACGATTTGTAGGCGTCAATACAGGGCAGGCAGGTCAGACCGCCCAGGTGTTCCACAATCTCTGCAAGCTGCCGGTCGCTCAGCTCGCAGGGGTCGTTCAGGATGTCCGACACCTGCTTCACAGCACCTCCCATGAAGTACGTATGGTATTTTCTACCATGGAGCTGCGGGTGCTGCAACCACTGTCACCGGAGGGGCCATGAACCTGGTCGCATTTCTTCTGATTTTTCTGCACTGCCTCTGCTCGGTCAGCCAGGCAGGCGAGCTGCCCCCTTTTGCCGTTGCCGTACAGCCGGTACCGGTCTTTAACAGCCCCAAAGCTGCCTTGCCCGGTGCAGCTCTTAAAAAAGATGGATGCGGGCAGGTGCGGTCCCTGGAGATGATCGCCCTGCCGGGAACGATTTTCAAGGTTATCGCAACGGTACCGGGAACCGAAAACATACTGCAGGTTACCACTGATGACTACCAGGCGCCAGCCGGAACCAGTCTGTATGTAGCCGCCAAGCTACTGAAGCTGAGCTCGACAGCCCCCCTGCCGCGCAGACCACAGCTCCCGCAACAGGATGCTATACTGCAGAAACTTCTTACCGCTGTAGGGCTGCCGTATATCTGGGGAGGCAATCTGCGGGAAGGAGTCAACGATGGCGTACAGCAACGGTTTGCCGGGCTTGACTGTTCCGGCCTGCTCTACGAAGCAACGGATGGATATACACCGCGCAATACCGAGCAGTTGGTACAGTTTGGCTCAGCCGTACCGATCGAAGGACTGAGGATTGAAAAACTGGCACAACAGCTACGCCCCCTTGACCTGATCGTCTGGAAGGGGCATGTGGTCATACTGCTGGATCAGCACAACACCATTGAAAGTGTCATGAACTGTGGAGAGACAAAAAACGGAGTTGTGGTCACGCCGCTCAAAAGACGGCTGGAACAGCTTCTGAAACAACGCCAACCGGCCAATAGCTGGCCTGCCGGCACAAAAAAAGCGGCGCTGTTCGTGGTACGCCGCTGGCTGTAATTATTCCGGTCCCTGACTCCTGGCCCCTGGCCCCCGTTTCTTTTCCGGCACCGGCAGCTTCAGCTTCCGGAGCACCTGTTCCATATCCTTCCAGACATCCCAGTAATGCTGCTTGTTCTCCTTGTTTCGCAACAGAAACGAAGGATGGAAGGTCGGCATCAGCGCTATCCCCTGACAGGTGTGGAAGGTGCCGCGCAGGCGTGAGATCGGCTCTTTGGTATCCAGCAGGGTCTGGGCCGCAAAGGTGCCCAGGGCCACAATAACCTCAGGCTTGATGATCTTCAGCTGCTGCTGCAGAAACGGCGAACAGACCGCAATCTCGTCCTTGTGGGGATTCCGGTTGGCAGGTGGGCGGCACTTCAGCACATTGCAGATGTACACCTGGGCGCGCGTAAGCCCCATCGCCTCAATCATACGGGTCAGGATCTGTCCGGCCTCTCCCACAAACGGCTCTCCCTGGCGATCCTCGTCTGCGCCGGGTGCTTCCCCTACAAACACCAGCCGGGCCTGTTCATTACCTGATCCAAACACCAGACGTGTACGGGACTGTGCAAGCGAACAGCGCCGGCAGTCGCCGATCTGCTGTCGAAGAGATGAAAGGGTCCGGGGAGCCGAGACTGGTGCCTGGATGGTAGCACTCGGAGGTTCTTGACCTTTGCCCCATGCCCCTTGACCCTGCTCTTCCGGCAGTCCGTCGACTCCGCTTTCTTCAAGCTCCTGCAGGTATTCACGTACCGAGGCGTACATCATTTCCGGTTTCAGCCTGCTTACCATACCAAACCTCGCTCTTGCTTTTCAGTCATCCTGAAGTATGCTTGACGCCATGATCCGATTAAGCTCCATAGCCCTGTTGTTCGTGCTGGTCACCCCCGATACCGCGCTGGCATGGGGTGGCGGCACCCACCTGCTGATCGGTCTGGAGGTCCTCTCCAGGCTGCAACAGTTGCCGCCCAACCTTGCGTTGCTGCTGGGCAGCTGTGCCAACGACTTCCTCTACGGCTGCCTGGCAGCTGATATCATTATCGGTAAAAAGCATACGCATTACCTGCTCAACTGCCATCGCTGGCGGGTCGGGGCCCGTCTGCTCCAATCGGCCCAGGAGGACCCTCAGCGGGCCTGCGCCTACGGCTACCTCTGCCACCTGGCCGCTGATGTTGTGGCACATAACTACTACGTGCCGTACAAGACCATCCGTTCTTTCTCAACCATCTCATTGCGCCACACCTATTGGGAGCTGCGCTTTGAGGCCTTTGTCGAGCCGGCCATCTGGGAGCGGGCACGGGAGGTCTGCCGGGTCGGACGCCCCCATGATGATGCCCTGCTGCGACGGGTCATGGCGCCAACCCTGTTCTCCTTTGGCACCAGCAAGCGGATCTTTGATTCGATCCTGCTTCTCTCGCGGCTTGAGCGCTGGCAGCTGCTGATCCGGACCCTGTCCGGCCGTTCACAACATCGCCTGACCCCGGAAGACCGGCAGGAATACCTGGGATGTACCATGGAAATAGTGATGGATCTGCTGACCCACGGAGAGGAGTCGTTCTGCTGGATGACCGACCCCACAGGTGAGGCCGCACTCGAAGTCGCCCAGGAGATGCGGCGGCATTTGCGTTTTTTGCACCAGACCGGACGGATCAACCGCGAAGAGGGGATGGAACGGGTAGAGTTTATCAAACCGACACTCAAGCGTTCAATACATCACCCAGAACTACTGGAGATCCTGAAGGAAGCCTGCCACGACCCGACCTCACCGTTTATTCTGCAGTAGCTCCCGCACCCGGCCAAGAATCAGTTCGGCAAGCTCCTGCTTACTCATCAGTTCGTACGGTTCCACCCTGCCATCACGGAACAACAACCGGGCAATGTTGGTGGACACATTGAATCCGGCCCCTTCCTGGCTGACGTCATTTGCCACGATCATATCCAGGTTCTTTGCCGCCAGCTTAGCAGCGGCGTTGACCTGCAGATCAGCTGTCTCGGCCGCAAAGCCGACCAGCAGGGGACGCTGCTGCAGCTGTCCCAGCCCGGCAAGTATGTCGGGATTTTTAGCCAGTTCAATCGTCAGCAGGTCGCCCTGTTTTTTGATCTTGCCTTCAGCACGAACCAAAGGCCGATAGTCGGCTACGGCTGCCGCCTTGATCACCACGCTGCACTCCGACACCCGTGCCATCACCGCTGCGTACATCTGGCGGGCAGACTCAACCGCAACCAGTTCAACGCCAGATGGCGGTTCCAGGCAGGTCGGGCCGCTGATCAGCATCACCCTCGCTCCCCTCTGCACAGCTGCCCGGGCCAAGGCATACCCCATTTTACCGGAAGAGTGGTTGCTGATGTAGCGCACCGGGTCCAGCTCTTCACGGGTCGGACCGGCAGTAATCAAAACCGTTTCACCGGCAAAATCCTGTTGCGTCAGAAGGGCACAGGCCCGGTCGAAAACCTCCGCAGGCGCAGCAAGGCGACCGCTACCTTCCCATCCGCAGGCCAGACTGCCGGACTCGGCATCCACAAAAGAGTAGCCATGTCGACGCAGCTTTGCTTCATTCTCCTGATAGATCGGATTCTGGTACATGTTGACATTCATAGCCGGTGCAAGCAGCACCGGAGCCTTGGTCGCCATGACGGTGGTCGTCAACAGGTCATCGGCGATACCGTTAGCCAGTTTACCGATCAGGTTGGCCGTTGCCGGAGCTATCAGAAACAGATCGGCCCGGTCGGCCAGCGAGATATGTCCAATCTCCTGCTCCTGGATCAGATTGAACAGCTCTGTATGCACCGGATTCCCGGAAAGGGTCTGGAAGGTGAGCGGGGTGACAAACTCGGTGGCGGCCCTGGTCATGATCACATGCACAGCAGCTCCGGCTCTGGTCAACAACCGCAGCAGCTCCACCGCCTTGTAGACGGCGATGCCGCCGGTCACACCCAGCACAATAGTCTTTCCGGTCAAATCATTCATGGCATTAATCCAGATAAGGGTTATGGCGTTTTTCGTGGCCGATTGTGGTAGACGGTCCATGGCCCGGATAGACCTGCACCGTGTCCGGCAGGCAGAACAGGCGGGTCCTGATTGACTCCACCAGTTGAGCATGAGAGCCGCCCGGCAGATCGGTACGCCCGACACCATCGGCAAAGAGCGTATCACCGCTAATCAGCTTCTGCTGATCTTTAAGATACAGACAGCAGCCACCCGGTGTATGTCCCGGCGTATGGATCACCTGCAGGCTCTGCTTGCCGAAAGGTATCACCATCCGGTCTTCCAGATACTGGTCAGCTGCAGGAGAGTTCTCACCCGGCAGTCCGTACATGGCCGAAACCTGGGCAACCCGCGACAGCATCGGGGCGTCAGACTGATGAATATAAAGCGGTGCTTTGGTCTCCCCTGTTATCTGCAGATTGCC
>CAZOTC010000067.1:0-11955 GCA_964582605.1 uncultured Geobacter sp.
ATGATCGCCTGCCTGGATCGTGCGGTAGTCGTCAGGATCTGCCGGGTTGCTGCCGGTCTGGATATGGATCGTGATCGAGTCCAGGAACTGTGGCCCCAATCGCAGGTAGCCCTGTTCAGAAAATGTTGCGCTGCGCTGCATGGTGAACCGCAACCAGACCGTATCCCGGGTATAACTGCGGTTCAGGTTGCCGGGGATCGGGCTGAAACGAGCCGAGAGCTTCGGGGCGAGCAGGTCACCCAGCGTCAGCTTCCCTGCGGGGTCAACCAGCTGCTCCAGATGACCGGCCAGCGGATAGGAGGGGGCGTCCCCCAGCAGGATCGGTGCTGCAGCGGCATCAATCGAAGATTGCAGAACTGCTGATAAAATCAGCGTAAGCAGCACCAAAGCCAGTCGATTCATGGGAGCAGCCCCGGCCTTTCAATCATGGAGTGAGGTTTTTCGTGTGTACCAGAGCCCGTACCCCGGGAGCACCTTAAGAGGAACGGTTTGCTTGATTGTAGCCGAAAAGGTTTTTTCTGCAACCGGTTGCAGAACCGGAGTTGTCTGCTATTGTTTATGAGGAAAGTCCGGTCTGACAAAACAGCTGTTGGCAGCAGGAGGGACAGATGAAAAACAGATTCGCTGTAGTCGTCACAGGAACTGAATACGGTCAGATTGGGATGCATCTGCTTTGGGCCATACTGTTTGCCCTTGTGATGAGCCTGTCCGGTTGCGGCAGCGGCACCTCCTCACAAGATCCTGTAGACCCGACTTCGGCCTACAAAAGTGCCCTGCTTGATGCCACCTACGCAACACCGGCCGAGGTTTACACCGGGTTGACGCCTATTACCAATGACAATACGCAGCTGATCTGGGAAAACGGCGTAGTGGGGGGACGTCTGCTGGTGGCTTCGTGGATTAAAACCAGTGACAGGAAGTGGTACGACGGTACTGCTGATCCGACCTGCAAGCCGGAAAACTGCATGGTTGGCGTGGATCTGTGGGTTACGGTGGTACCTGAAATGAAAAATTTCTTCAGCGGCACCGTACCCTCATCGCTGCGGGTTGCCCAGTTATTGGGGGTTACGCCGGAAGCCGGCCAGGAAGACCGCAGTTTTGTTGAACTGTGGGTCTCGCCAAAGGATCTGTTCAGGCCCTGCCCTGACCCGGAAATAACCGACAAGGAATGTCAGCCGTCCGGTTTTCCAACCCAGTCCACTGATTTTCCCTACAGTCTGTTCTGGAGTTTCACAGCGGATGACAAGGTGTTGGCAACCGAAGGCGGTGTCTGGGAGTATCGTGACTACAAAGGCTGGTTTGAGAACCGGACCCAGTTTATCTACAGCTATCCCTACCCGGCAGCCGGTGCCGGTGCATCACTGCCCTATCCCTGGACGCGCCTGGGCTACACCTATGACTGGGGTAATCCCAACCATGTCGGTCTGAGTGAGTTTGTGCTGCATGGCAGGCGGGTTGACCAGCAGGGGCAAAGGAAGCCGGTTTCGGTAGGGGTCAGGTCGATCAAGACTACCGCTGAGTATTTTGGTCAGTAATTTCAGTATAATTCCTTGAAAGGAAGATTTTTATGTCAACAGTCTCGACTGTCTCAACCTATCTGCTGCAGCGGCTCAAAGAGATCGGTGTCGGACATCTGTTCGGTGTGCCCGGTGATTATGTGCTTGATTTTCTGGATCAGGTGGTGGCGAGTCCGATCAGCTGGGTCGGTACCTGTAACGAGCTGAATGCCGGCTATGCTGCCGACGGCTATGCCCGTCTGAACGGGGTGGGGGCGGCGGTGGTTACCTACGGTGTGGGCGGATTCAGCATCCTGAATGCCGTGGCCGGCGGATATGCCGAAGGAGTTCCGCTGGTGCTGATCAGCGGCGCGCCACCCACAAAACGGCGGGTTGCCGGTGCGCTGGTGCACCATCTGGTTGCCGATTATGACCGGCAACTGGAGATCTATCGCAAGGTAACGGTTGATGCTGCCCTGTTGACGGATGCCGCGACCGCCCCTGCACTGATTGACCGGGTGCTTGCCGGCTGTATCAGCCGCAAGCTGCCTGTCTATCTGGAGCTGCCGGCTGACTTGGCCTGGGCTCCTTGTCAGGCTCCGGCAGATGTTTTGCGGGTGGTGACCAAACCGTCTGATCCGGAAAGTCTGCGTGATTGTGCGGAAGAAGTCGCAGGGCTGATCAACAGGGCCGACAGCCCGGTTATACTGGCAGGTATCGAGGTTGCCCGGTTTGGTCTGGGGGCGGTACTGCTGCAGCTGGTGGAGCGGGCCGAACTGCCTTTCAGTACCATGCTCAGCAGCAAGTGTGTCCTGCCGGAACTGCATCCCCAGTTTATCGGCATCTATCAGGGGGGCTGGAGCAGACAGGCGGTACGTCAACAGGTGGAGGGGGCAGATTGTCTCTTGTCGCTGGGGGCCTGGATGACGGATCTGGATACCGGTATCTTTAGTGTCAACCTCAATCACCATCGAGTTATTGCAGCTACCGGCGATACCGTGCGGGTCGGCAGTCATTACTACCATAACGTGGTACTTGGTGACCTGATCCGCGAGCTGACTCCCCTGCTGCGCAGCCGCTCCTACCTGGAAACCCATCCGGTACGGCCCTGCTGTGCTGCCGGGTCGTTTGTGCCGGATGAAGCCGCTCCCTTGACGGCAGCCCGTGCCTATGAGGCAGTTCAGGGCTTTCTGGATGACCGGATGATCCTGCTGGCAGAACCGGGTGATTCATTCTGCGCTGCACCGGAGTTTCTGATTGATGAAGCAGAGAACTTCGTGGTGCAGGCCTATTATTCCTCCATCGGCTTCTGTACCCCGGCGGCATTGGGGGTGGGACTGGCGCGGCCACAGAAAAGGCCGGTGGTGCTGACCGGCGACGGCGCCTTCCAGATGACGGCCCAGGAGGTTTCCACCCTGCTGCGGCAGGCGATTCCGGCAGTGATCCTGCTGATCAATAATGACGGCTATCTGGTTGAGCGGATGCTGCATGAGGACGGCCCCTATAACGATATTCAGATGTGGCGGTATGCCGGTCTTCCGGAGGTGTTCAGCGGCGGAGACAGGGGGATCGGCCTGCGGGTCTGTACTGAAGGGGAGCTGGCGCATGCTTTGACAACGGCAGCTGAAAACCCCGACAAGCTGGTATTGGTCGAGATCTGTCTGGACAAGCTGGACGCCTCTGAAGGGCTGAAACGTCTGGGGGCCACCTTCCGGAAAGCGTAAAACAGGAGCCTCTTGCAAAATGAGAGAGGCCTGTCCACCAGGGCAGGCCTCTCGTTCGTACTTTGTTGTCTGTGTTTCAGGAGATGATCCTCATTACTGTTTAACCAGTTCAACCCGCCGGTTCTTCGCCTTTCCATCCTCAGTGTCATTCGCTGCAACCGGCGCAAGTGAAGCCACGCCGTAAGGCTTCATACGTGTGGAGGCTATTCCATGTCCGGCGATCAGGGCCTTCATAACAGCATCAGCCCGATCTTTTGACAGCTTCATGTTTGAATCAAGGGAGCCTACGTTGTCTGTATGCCCGACTACGTAAATCTTGAGAGCGGCGTTGTTCTTCAGGAGTTTTGCGATCTCCGCGATAGCGGCATCAGATTCGGGTTTGAGCTCTGATTTTCCGTTGTCAAAGAATATGCCGTACACCGGAACGTGACCGGTGTCGGTGATATCCTTGCCCATGGCTGCGGCGTTGGCTACAACCTCCTGCTTCATCACCTCTTTTTCCAGAATGGTGAGACGGTACATGTTGTTGTAGGACCTGATCTCAACCCAAGTCTCCTTGCCGTTCTTTGCGAGCACAATCGTGGAGGTCCTGTTGAAGTTGTCATCGAAGAGCACTTTTCCGCCGATCTTTCTGAGCGCGTCCTGGATGTTTCTGCGTATCTTCAGTTCGCCAGGTTCTGCCGCGCCTTTGTTCAGTCTGTACTCAAGGTAGTACTTGTGCCCTTCGACAGTGACCTGCTTCTTGGTCTGATCGATGAATCTGTGGCTTCCAAATTCTATGTCCTTATACTCTGATATGCGAAAGTCCGGCATTCTGGAAAGCAGGGGATGGTCCTTGCCCCCTTTCACATCAAGCTCGTCTGCCATAGACAGCGCAGCGTGGCCAAGTACGAGGAACAGGCTGAAGATGATGAACATGATTTTTTGCATGGCAGTGCCTCCTGATTGTGTACTCCGGTTAGAGTTAACCGCATCAGATGATCATGATACCAAAGTATAGCGCGTATTCTTTGGATCTCAAGCTTGCCGACTGAAAATAGTCTGGTATCCTTCTGACGATACTGTTGAGTTTGCGTGAACAACAAGGGTAAAGGAGCTGTCCGTATGCCGATCATTACCACCTCCATCTTTGAGCTGCTCAAGATCGGGCCTGGACCATCCAGCTCCCACACCATCGGTCCGATGAAGGCCGGGTATGATTTCTTTTGTCTGATGCAGCAGCTCTCTCCACAGCAGCAGGCCGCGGCAACCAGGCTGCAGGTGCTGCTGTTCGGCTCTCTGGCAGCTACCGGTAAGGGGCATGGTACCGACCGGGCCGTTGTTGCCGGGCTGCTGGGGCGTTCTCCGGAAAGCTGCCCATCTGCCTTTCTGGATGAAATCCACCTTGACCGACCAGGCGGTATTCCCATTTCGCTAAACAGCAGGCAGATCATGTTTCACGTCGCCGACATGCTCTGGGACAATCAACAGCATGACTATCCCTTCAGTAACACCATGGTGATCAGGCTCTCTGGTGAAGAAGGGACCGTTCTTGAAAAGGAGTACTACTCGGTGGGGGGCGGCTTCCTGCAGTGGAAAGGGTGGCAGGAGCCGCAGCGGGGGCTGCCCTGTTATCCTTATGAGAATGCTGAGCAACTCTGGAGGCAACTGAAGAAACACCGGCTGAAGCTGGATGAACTGCTGCTGGCCAATGAGACCGCCATCACCGGCCGGAAAGAGGCCGGGATCAATGCACAGCTGGACAGGCTCATCAGCGTGATGGAAGAGTCCGTGCAGCGGGGCATACATACTGAAGGCTATCTGCCCGGCCCGATCGGGCTGCACCGCAAGGCTGCCCTGATGTACCAGCGGGCCAGGGAGATGCCCCGGAACAGCGAACGGCTGCTGGTGTTTCTCTGTGCCTATGCCTTTGCTGCAGCAGAGGAGAATGCCGGCGGCCATAGTGTTGTTACGGCACCAACCTGCGGCTCTGCAGGGGTGATACCGTCCGTGGTATACCTGCTGCGCCGGCATCGGAAGCTGCCCCTTGAGGCGGTGCGCAGGGCGTTGTTGGGTGCGGCAGCTATCGGCTTCATAGCCAAACAGAACGCCAGCATATCAGGAGCAGAGGTCGGTTGTCAGGGAGAAATAGGGGTCGCTTCCAGTATGGCAGCCGCACTGGTAGCCCTGGCTAACGGCTGTGACGTGCGGATTGCCGAGAATGCTGCCGAAACAGCACTGGAACACCACCTGGGCATGACCTGCGATCCGGTCAAAGGCTATGTGCAGATCCCCTGTATCGAACGGAACGCTATGGGGGCGGTCAAGGCCTGGACCTCCTATCTGATCGCCCGGGAGGGGCTGCCGGACTGGCATATTGTCGGCCTTGACAAGGCGATTGAGGCGATGAAACAGACCGGAAAGGATCTGAAGGCGGATTATCGGGAGACGGCTCTGGGCGGGCTGGCCCGTTGCTGTTGACAGCTCATGTTTTTGTTTGTGAGGCAGGGTGGAAGTCCGGTATGCTGTGTCTTTTCTCATAGCGCATAACGGTTATCAAGATTCCGGCCAAGGAGACTATGATGAAACGCATTACACTGATGAGTGCCGCATGGCTGCTGTTGATGTCCGGATTACTGCTGCCCGGTTGCGTAACGGCCCCTGATCTGCGGATTGGCATCTCTCCCGACTACCCTCCTGTGGTATTTATGAAGGATGGACAGCCTGCAGGTATTGAACCGGAACTTGCCGTGCAGCTTGGCAAGCAGATCAATCGCAGGATATCCTATGAAATCATTCCGTTTGATCGTCTTATACCTGCTTTGCAGGAGGGAAGCATTGATCTGATCATGTCCGGTATGTCGGTTACTCCGGAACGGCAGAAACTGGTCAGTTTTACGGATTCATACATGAAGATCGGGCAGATGCTGCTGATACGGGAAAAGGATGTCCGGCGTTTTCCCCACGCACTGTTTGACCAGGCTGCAGGTGTCAGGGTAGGGGTGGTAAAGGGCACCACAGGAGAACAGTTTGCCACCACCACCTTTACCTGGGGTGGTCTGACCCATTTTGATACCACCGATGCTGCTGTCAGGGCGCTTGAACAGGGAGGAATCGACTGTTTTGTGCATGATGCGCCCACCATCTGGCGCTTCAGTGCTGATCTGGCAACCCAGCGGCCGGGGCTGATCGGCTTGTTTGAACCGCTGACTGATGAGCCTCTGGCCTGGGCAGTGCGCACAAGTGACCGGGCTCTGCTGGAGCAGCTGAACAGGGAACTTGCCCGGATGAAACAGGAAGGCATGCTGCAACAGGCCCTGAACAGATGGATACGGACCCGGATCGTAACCAAAGGGCAGCCGTAACGTGTGTCTTTTAAATGGCAGTTAGTCCGCGTGCAACAGGTTTTTCAGATTTATAGGTAATACTGCAGAAAGGGTTGTGGCATGCAGAGTGAAAACAGTGATCTGGCGCGTCTGCTGGAAGTCATCAATAATGTGGCTGCCGGAAACTATTCCAATGACATTATGGAGCTTACCGGTGACTTGACTCCGGAGCCGGTCCGTACGATTGCCGAGGCGATGGGGCTGATGATGGTCAAGGTTGAGGCCCGTGAATATCAGCTGGAGCTGTTGATTGACGAACTGCGTCAGCTGAATGAGCAGATCAGGCGTAACGCGCTGCAGACGGTCGCTGCCATGGCCCAGGCCCTTGAGGCCCGAGATGCCTATACCCGTGGCCATGCTGAACGGGTCTCCGGCATCGCTTCAGAGATTGCGGTAGAGATGGGGCTTGACCAGCAGTCGGTAGAGTTGGTAAGGACCGCCGGGCTGCTGCATGATATCGGTAAAATCGGCTGTTCCGACCGGATATTTCAACCCCATGAGGCAAAAAACCCGCCGGAGGTGGTCAGGGAGATCATGGCACATCCCGGTGCAGGCGCCGAGATCCTCAAACAGCTTGAGTTTCTTGGTGAGGCGATTGATATCATCCACTTTCATCATGAACGGATTGACGGCAAGGGCTATCCCAAGCGTCTGGCAGGGGAGGATATTCCGCTGGGAGCACGGATTATAGCCGTTGCCGACGGATTTGATGCCATGACAACCGACCGTCCCTATCAAAAAGGGATGAGCCATGAAACAGCACTGGATATATTGCGTCAGCAGGCCGGCGCCAAATGGGATGCCGACTGTGTGGCAGCATTTGAACGGCTGCAGCTGAAACAGCAGTAAATGGGAACAAGGCCGGGGGAGGGGATGTCTATGGACAGATTTATGCATGCAGCGTTGGAAGAGGCTGAAACCGGCTATGCCGAAGGAGGGATTCCGATCGGTTCGGTGATTGTCCACAAGGGGGCGATCATCGGTCGCGGGCATAACCGGCGAGTACAGAAGGGGAGCGCCATTCTGCATGGCGAGATGGATGCACTGGAGAATGCCGGCCGTCAGCCGGCACAGGTGTACCGCGAGTCGGTCCTGTACACCACCCTTTCACCCTGTCCGATGTGTAGCGGTGCAATTCTGCTGTATGGTATCCCGAAGGTGGTGATCGGAGAAAACCGCACCTTTATGGGAGAAGAGGAGCTGCTGCGGTCACGAGGGGTTGTGGTTGAGGTGCTGCAGGATGACGGCTGTATCGCCCTGATGGAGCTGTTTATTGCTGAAAAACCTGAATTGTGGAATGAGGATATCGGGGTATGAGACGGGACAGGCGGTTGCTATGCCGATTTTGAACAGGGACGGTGTCGAGCTGTATTATGAACTGCACGGAAGCGGTCCTCCGCTGCTGCTTGTTGCCGGTCTGGCTTCGGATTGTCTGAGCTGGCAGCCGGTGGCTGCCGGACTGGCTGCGCAGTGTACGGTGATCCTGCTGGATAATCGAGGGGTAGGGCGGTCAACCCAGACCTGCGAAACCGGCATCAGTCTGATGGCTGATGACTGCGTTGCTTTGCTTCAACACTTGGGAGTTCTGAAAGCCTCGATACTGGGGCATTCCATGGGAGGTATGGTTGCCCTTGAGGTTGCCCTGCGCTATCCGGAACAGGTTGACCGGCTTATCCTGGTTGCCTCTGCAGCCCGTAACCCGGCTCGCAATAATCAGCTGTTCAGGGACTGGGCGGATCAATACGAGTCCGGTGCTGACCGCGCTGCCTGGTTTCGTACCCTGTTTGCCTGGATATTTCGGAGCAGTTTTTTTGATGATCAGACCCAGGTTGATGCAGCACTGTTCTACCTGCAGAGCTACCCCTGGCCGCAGCTGCCGGCTGCCTTCAGGGCGCAGGTTGAGGCGATTGCCGGCTGTGATTTAACCAATCAGCTGCACAACGTCAGGCACCAGACCCTTGTCCTGGCCGGCAGCGATGATATCATGCTGCCTCTGTCCTGTTCCAGGTATCTTGCAGCCCGGATCCCGTCCGCTTCCCTGACGGTGATAGAAGAGGCGGCCCATTCTGTGCAGGTTGATCAGCCGGAACGATTTGTTCAGGAAATTCTCGCGTTTCTATGCAAAGGAGATGAGGAACCATCATGATACGACTGTTTATTGCCGGATTGGTGCTTGCTTTTTCCGTAGCCGCCGCTGCTGCCCCGCTTCCCTGCGGTGGCAGTGGGACAGGCCAGACTGCTGCCGCTTACAAAGCTGATGACGGAACAATCCTTGAGGCCTGTTTTGACCGGAAGGCCGGGAACGTGACCGTGCAGCTGTCCGGTGCTGAAGCGGTAACTCTGCCGTCGGCCATTTCCGGTTCCGGTGCGCGCTACAGCAACGGAACCCTGGTTTTCTGGGAACATCAGGGGACAGGGCGCTATTTTGCGGGGGAAAAACTGCTGTTTGAAGGGAAACCGGTACCATCAACCGGATATGCGGGAGGTGCTGCGGCCAAGCTTCTGAAGCAAACCATGACAACCGCCAACGGTCAGAAGATAGTCTATCCATCAACCGATAAAGCCGAAGTAACTGCCATGCTGGTTTCGATTGCTCCTGGCGGTGAAACCGGCTGGCATAAACACAGCATTCCCGTGTATGCCTACATGCTTACTGGTGAGATTGAGGTTGAACTTGAGGATGGCAGTACAACCGTCTACAAGGCGGGAGATGTGATTATCGAGGTGTTGAATACGTTTCATAACGGCCGTAACAAGGGAGCGTCTCCGCTCAGCCTGATCGCCTTCTATGTCGGGGTCAGGGATCAGCCGAACGTTATCAGAAAGTAACGCTTCTCTTAACCGGGCTTTGAAAAACGTTATGAGGAAGGCCGGATGCAAGGCGCATGGAGCGCAGCGACTGAGACATAACAGCTGATTAGGCGATGGAGCGAGCACCGCGCAACGCAGTAGACGGCCTCCGGAATAGTTTTTAAAGCCCGGTTAACCGGTATAAAGGAGAGTATACCATGTTAAAACAGATCAGATTGATGATTTACCTGAGTATCACCTGTCTTTTTACCGTTTTGATAGTTGCCTGCGGCAGCAGCGACGGTGGAGCGGCACAACAGACGATCAGTCTCAAGCCGGCTGATTCCGGTAAAACAGTGACTGTCCGCCAGAATGACCTGATTACCGTTACCCTGGATGGAAATCCGACCACCGGGTATGGCTGGTCTGTAGCATCAGGGACCGGATCGGTTCTGACCCAGGAGGGGGAAGTAAAATACACCCCGAACAGCAGTGATCCGATGGTTGTCGGTGGCGGAGGAACCTATCTGTTTACCTTCAAGGCAGCGCAAACCGGTACTGCCCCACTGAAGCTGATCTATTCACAGCCGTGGAACAACAACCTCCCTGCCCAAAGCTTTGAGGTTACGGTGACGGTTAATTAGAACAGGTCATACTGAAGCTTGATCCTGATGCATGAGACCTGACGGAGGTGTGGAATGAACACAATTAAAAAGCTGTTTCTGCTACTGTGTGCGCTGGGGGGGCTGGCAGGCTGTGCCGAAGAGAATAAAAATCCGGCAACGAATCTGTTCACCTATACCCTGGACGCCAATGCCTCCGGCGTGATTGAAACCCGGAACAACATCCTGAATATGACGGTGGTTTCAAAGGACAGCAATGACCTGAAGGCAGAGTATCGTGCCGGTTTTGTACAGGGCAAACTGCAGGGCAAGACCATTCTTTCGGCCCGCGACAACTCCTGGGACCACGCCTACCTGCTCGATCCGTCACATACGTTTCCCAAACAGCTGGGGCCGACTCAGGCAGAGTTGAATCATGCTGCCGGTGTCCTGAACAGCAACTACGACGCCTTTATCCGGTACCTGAAAGCCCCATCAACCGATGCAACGGTTTCGCATCAGCTGAAACGGCTGCTGTTCCGTATGCTGGGTATCTATCACGGCGTAACCCTCAATCAACCCTCAAACCTGAATTTTTCAGGTCTATGGCTGCCGGACAGCACTTATCTGACCGCTGCAGAGCGAACCCTGGGCTATGAGACAACCGGTCTGAGCTTTCTGGATGTCTATTTTCTGAATGCCTACAACGACATGATGGATGTCATTTCATTTTCTCCGGAACTGGCATCAAACGGAATCAGGAATGCCGATCATCCTGACAAATGTTCTGCCTTCCTCAAACGGTCCGGCAGCGACGTTATCCTGACCCACAACACCTGGCAGGGGTTCCTGGCCCAGAGCATGACCCAGACCATGGTCGTAAACAGCGACCTGATCACCATGAACGCCTCAAACCCCGGCCTGATCGGATCAGGTACCGATTTCGGCTATAACAACAAGGGGATCATGTTTAACGAGACCACCCACCGGGTCTCAAAGAGTCTGGTCAAGCCGGATGGACTCTGGATCTTCTGGAGAGCCGCACTGGCAGAACATTTTTCGACCTCGATCACCGATTTCTTCAACGCCATTTCACTGGATAATACCGGCACCTATCTGAACGGGTATATGCTGGTTGACGCAAAGACCGGTGAAACCGGACTGGTTGAGATGTCCTACCGCTGTTTTGTCTACTACCGCTCCACCGGCGGGCCGTATGTTGTCACCACAAAGTCCCTTGACGGCGCTGCCTGTTCAAACAGTTATGATCCGGAGATGGTCACCGGCGACTATCTGATGGGGATCAACTATCCGGCATCCTATCAGGTGGCAACAGACCTGAAGTCCACCGACAACCGGCCGGCCCGGCGGAGGCAGTTCAAGCAGTTGCTGCCCGGTGTGACCGGTGTTGAAACGGCCAAGACCGTGATCACCTATACCGATCCGGCCAATCCGCTGTCCATTTTCGGCCGCTGGGATCTTGGCTACGGCGAGACCTCCTATCCCAAAACCATTCCGGACGGTTCCATCGATGCAAAGGTTGCCACCGCAGGTATGGCAAAGACCTTTATGGGATTGTCAGGCAAGCTTGACACCCTGTCATCGGCCAGCGGTATCTGGATGCTGTACGGTACCGCCCACGTCAACGGCGCTCCGTTTGTCTGGAGTAAGTCGGCCTGGAAAACCCAGAAACTGCGGGACGTACCTGACCGGCTGGACGGCAGCTTTACCCTGATGCCGCTCTACCTGCGTTAGGCGCTGCCATGACCGCTCCGACAGCCGAACAGCTGATTTCATCCCTGCAACTTGTCCGTCATCCGGAAGGGGGTTGGTACCGGGAAACTTACCGTGCTGCCGAGCTGCTGCCGGCAGCTGCCTTGCCGGAGCGTTTTGGCGGGGAACGGTCCTGTGCTACCGCTATCTATTTTTTGCTGGAAGCGGGGGATGTTTCAGTCCTGCACCGGATCAAGTCGGATGA
>CAZOTC010000068.1:0-11821 GCA_964582605.1 uncultured Geobacter sp.
GGACATACCGATCATCTTCATTACCGCCATGAACCAGCAGGAAGATGAGGCGGTCGGACTTGAACTGGGAGCTGTGGACTACATTGCCAAACCGTTTAACCCGACCATTGTCCGGCTGCGGATCCGGAACCAGATCGAACTGAAACGGCAGCGTGACCTGCTGACCCGGCTGTCACACCTGGACGGCCTGACCGGCATTCCCAACCGTCGTGCCCTTGACGATGCTCTGGGGCGCGAATGGCGCAGGGGCAGCCGCTCCTTAAGGCCGCTTTCATTGCTGATGATCGATATTGATTATTTCAAGGCCTACAACGACAGCTGCGGCCACCTGGCCGGAGATGATTGTCTGCGCGCCGTTGCCCAGTCACTCAAGGTTTCGCTGGGGAGGGCTGCAGACTTTGTCGGCCGTTATGGAGGAGAAGAGTTTTTGGCGATCCTGCCGGAAACCGACGAGACCGGTGCCCTGGTGGTGGCCAACGAGATTCTGGAGGGGGTCGGCACCTTGACCATCCCCCATCCTGCTTCACCGTTGGGGTCACAGGTAACCATCAGTATCGGCTGCGCTACGGCAGTTGCGCAGCGGGAGGAGCAGCCCGAATGCCTGCTGCAGGCTGCCGACAAGGCGCTCTATCAGGCAAAACAGGAAGGCCGCAACCGGATCGCTTCAGCCGCCACGCTCTCCTGCTGACCTGCCATGCCCAAAGAGCTGACCCATTGGTGGCTTGCCGCTCAGGCACTGCACCAGTTGCCCGGCGAGAGCCCCATCCATCAGCTGCTTGCCGCAGAAACACCAGCCTATCTCACCGGTGCCGTACTGCCCGATACCCTGCTGCATCTGGTCTTTGGACCTGCAAGCAGCACAGCACTGAGGCTTGCCGGGGTGTTCCACGAACCGCCGGGGAACAGCTTTACTCCGCTGGTACGATTTGTCGAACAGCAGCATCACAACCCAGAGCCTGATCTCCAGGCGAATGCCTCCTCTCCAGCCCCTTGCCCCTTGCCCTTCGGCCCTGCCCTGTGTGCCTGTCTGCTGGGTGTCGCAAGCCACATGCTGGCAGATATCGTCTTCCATCCGTATATCTGCGCACGTTCGGGGAATGACATCGGTCAGCATTACCGCTATGAAACGGAGCTTGATCTCTGGCTGCTGCAGACGGGAAGGAAACCGCCTGTCCGGCGGTTGAAAGAGGTGTTGACCGAATCTGCCGCCGATGCTGCCGTAGCGGTGTCAAAGGGGCTATTTGATCCTGCCGGAGAGCTGCCCCCGAAGGCATTCAGGCAGGCGCTGCAGCTGCACAAGGTTATTCAGGGGATGTACGGCTCACCGGGCTGGCAGCTGCTGGCACTGGGGCTGTCAGTACTGCCGGTTCCATTCCTGCGCAGCCACCAC
The DNA here is from genome assembly GCA_964582605.1 of uncultured Geobacter sp. Taxonomy (GTDB): domain Bacteria; phylum Desulfobacterota; class Desulfuromonadia; order Geobacterales; family Pseudopelobacteraceae; genus Trichlorobacter. Next base: position 1,391 of record CAZOTC010000068.1, read on the forward strand.
AAGCTGTTCTATCCGTTTGGCCGGCAACGGGGAAGAAGCCTGTCCTGGCCTGACCATTGGGTACACCGGGCAACCGGACGGACAGAGCACCAGTCACCCGACCAGCTGGCCGATGCTGCCGTGAACAGAATGGTACAGCTGTTGAAAAATGTTGACGCGGTTGGCCTGCGTGAAGCGCTCGCAAAACAGCCGGGAGAAAACCTGATCACCGGCATGCCTGCCCTTACTCCTCCCGACCATACTCCCACAAGAGCCGCCGCAACTGCTCGGCAGTGATCGGTTTGGGCAGGTAGGCATCCATACCGGCATCAAGGAAGCGCTGTTTGTCGCCGCTCATCGCATAAGCGGTCAAGGCGATGATCGGGATATGCTCCCCTTTTTCAGCTTCAGCAGCCCGGATGAGCGCAGTGGCCTGCACCCCGTCCATTTCCGGCATCTGAATATCCATCAGGATCAGGTCAAACGGTTCCTGCTGCCAGAGATCGACCGCCTTGCGTCCATTATCGGCAAAGCGCACCCGGTGCCCTTCCATCCGCAGGATCGCCTCCATCATCTTGCAGTTGACCACCGAATCTTCAGCCACCAGTATCCGCAGGCGGCGTGCAACCGTCTTTGCCTCTTCCTGGGCTGCCGATTCAAGCTCAACCGCATCTTTTCTGTTGATCACGCAGGGAATCCGGCAGGCAAAGGTGCTGCCTTCGCCAATCTTACTCTCAACGCTGATCGTTCCACCCAGCATTTCCGCCAGGTGGCGCGAGATGGCCAGCCCCAGCCCGGTACCGCCGAACTTGCGGGTTGTGGAAAGATCCTCCTGGATAAACGGCTGAAAGACCCGTTCGATATTTTCAGGCAGAATCCCCTTGCCGGAGTCACTCACAACCAGTTCAAGCTGCAACAGGTCCTCGTTGACAAGGTTACCACTGATACGCAGCCTGATTACCCCCTGCCGCGTAAACTTGAGCGCATTGGAAAGCAGGTTGACCCCGATCTGCTGGATCCGGGCAGGGTCGGACAACAGTTGGCCCGGCAGGCCGGATGCGAGCGAGACATCAAACCGCAGCCCCTTTTCACGGATCATGGTGCCGAACATCCGCTCCAGCTGATTGATCAGCATGCGTGGGTCAAAGGGGACGGTCACCACCTCCAGCTTGCCTGCCTCAATCTTGGAAATGTCGAGTACGTCGCTGATGATATCCAAAAGGTTGTTGGCAGCAGCCATGGAGTCCTTGGCCAGCTCCTTCAGCTCTCCCTTTTCAAGACGTTCTGCAAGCAGTGAGTTGATGCCGATGATCGCATTGAGCGGCGTGCGGATTTCATGACTCATGTTGGCCAGAAAAAGGCTTTTTGCCTCATTCGCCCCTTCAGCAGCCTTGCGGGCCAGCTCCAGCTCGTGCTGGTTTCTGAGCAGGGCATCCTCCATCTCCTTGCGGGCAGTGGTATCCTGCCCCACACTCAGCATCTCCGCCACCTGCCTCTGCTCGTCGTAGATCGGCCGGTTGCTCCAGGAAACCCATACCAGCCTTCCATCCTTGCAGACGTTCTGGTTCTGGTTGACCCGGTACTGATCAGTATGGACAAAGATATCCACCAGCATCTGGTACAGGTCACGCCCATCCACCTGATTATGCGGTACGAGGGTTGTGTACAACGACTGCCCGATCAGCTCATCAGGCTGATACCCGAAAAAACGGGCGCCGTATTCGTTGATGAAGCTGATACTGCCGTCTCGCCTCCAGCGCAGGATGATGCTGTCGCTTCCCTGTACCAGCTCACGGTAGTTGCGTTCACTTTCCCGCAATTCGACCGTCTTGCGCGCCACGATCCTGCGCAGCCCCCAGTTCCAGCCCAGCAGCAGCAGCACCAGCAGAGCGGTACCGGCAGTTACCCAGACGAGCCAGAAAAGATCGCGGCCGCCGGCTCGCGCCGATGAACCATACCAGGACTGTTCTATTTTTTTGAGTTCTGCCGGAGGAATGGCGGCAAAGCCGTCAGCAACACGTTTGAATGTGGCATGGTCGCCTTTTTTTACAGCACGGTGAAACTGGCCTGAATAGAGTGGCTCCGTCCGCTGAAAACGGTCGACAATACCGTATTTATGTAAAAAATAGAGCGCCGGGGGCAGGTCTACAGCAAACACCGAGACTTTTCCGGACTTTGCTGCCTGAATAATCGACTCGTAGTTAGGAAAGGTGCTGAGGGAGGTAATGCCGTTTTTTCCGAGGAAGCCGATGACGGCATCACCTTCCTTGACCGCCACACTAAAGCCCTTCAGGGACTCGATGCTGCTGATGCCGCTGATCTCCTTGTTGAAAAAGACCGGGACATCAAGTGTTGCATAGGGGGATAAAAAATCGTACAGCTGTTCCCGCTCCGGGGTCTTGAAGATGGTGTCAATAACATCGAACTCGCCGGCCTGCATCCGCTTCTGGGCAAGGGACCAGTCCATAGCATGCAGGTCTACGCGCACACCGCTTTTTTTCTCCCACAGCCGCCACTGGTCTACCAGAATACCCTGCAGTTTACCGTCTTGACTCTTGAAGATAAACGGCGGGTAGTTATCATCCATAACCACCCGGATGGCCTGCTGACTGCCGAAACAGACGGCAGGCAGCAGCACCAGCAGGAGTAACAGCAGCGTGCGCAGACGCCTCATCGGTTCACCTCTCCAGTGATAACGGTTCTTCGGATACCGGTTCGTGCTGTTGGTGATAACGCACCAGTTCAAGCCCCATCAAAACCAGCAGCCAGCTGGTATAAATCCAGATCAACAGAAACGGCAGCAGTGCCAGAGCACCATACAGGATATTATAGCGTGTTAGCCCGAACTGAAAGCGGAAATAGACCCAGTGAGCCAGCTGCCAGACCGCACCGGAAAGCAGTCCTCCAACCAGAGCGGAACCGAACCGGACCTTGACGGCAGGCAGCAGCAGGTAGGTCAGCATCAGCACCAGCACAATGCAGAAAAACGGCACAAGCTTGAAAAGCAGCAGTACTCCCGCGCCAAGCGCTGTGCTGCTGATCAGCCATTGCACCAGAAGCCGGCTTTGCAGAAGCGACGTCAACCCCAACGCCACAGTCAACAAAAGCGGAACGGCCCCTGTCAGAAGCAGATAATTCAGGCAACGCCTCACCAGACTGCGGTGTTCCGCAACACCCCAGACAGCATTAAAGGCCTCGCACATGGTTTCCAACAGGAAAAAGAGCGACACCAGCAATGCCGTCATCCCTCCAAAACCCAGCGCTCCGACCTGTACGCTGCTGATGTAATTCAGGATTCCGGCAACAGACTCCTGAGAGTCTCCGGCCAGCTGGCGCAACAAAAACGGCTCCAGCAGATTCTGGATACCAGCCAGCTTCAGCCCCACAAACACCAGAGCCAGGAGCGGCACCAGCGCCAGGGCTGTATCAAACGAGAGGGCTGAGGCCCATAACGTCCCCTGATGACTACGGAAACTCCGCCACAGGGCCTGCAGTCCCCTCACTGTTCCTGACGCAAAAGGAGGAAAAACGATCACTTCCCGCTAGAGCAGCGCCTTGACTGCAGTCATGACTGCTGCATAATCAGGTTCACTGGTCACTTCCGGTACCAGCTGGATGTAGCGGATGATCCCCTGTCCGTCCACCACAAAGATACAACGGGCCAACAGCAGTAGCTCTTTGATCAATACGCCGTAGTTCCGGCCAAAGGAACGATCACGGTAATCGGACAGGGTAATCACCCGATCAATCCCGGCAGCGCCGCACCATCTTTTCTGGGCAAAGGGCAGGTCAAGGCTGACGGTCAGTACGACGACGTTTTCAGGCAGGCCGGCAGCCTCCTGATTGAAACGGCGGGTTTCAGTATCGCAGACCGGCGTATCCAGCGACGGTACGGCACTGATTACCCGAATCTTGCCGGCATGGCTTGCCGGACCGACCGGTGCCAACGCGGTATCAACAACAGCAAAATCAGGGGCCTGATCTCCGACCTTCAGTTCCGGTCCCAGCAGGGTCATGGGGTTGCCTTTAAAGGTTATTATTCCGCTGCGCTCATTCATGCCCATACTCCTTAATTAAAAAGTAAAATCATTTCCGGTTTAGAATACGGCTGAAGCACCGGATGTCAAGTTAAAATCAGGCAACTTGACCTGCGTCAAAGCAGTGAGCGGACAGCTGTGTCAGACTGTCAACATATAATCAAGCATTACAGTAAAGGAGAAGATCATGAACACCAACACCCAACCTGTTATCGGCCAGGCATTTAACATGAGCCAATCTGTTGCATACCAGCCCGGTTCCGTTGTCAGCCGTACCCTGATCGATAAAAAGATCGGCACGCTGACCCTGTTCGCCTTTGACGCAGGACAAGGTCTTTCGGAACATACGGCACCGTTTGATGCTGTGGTACAGATCGTCGACGGAACTGCAGCCATCACCATTGACGGCACCATACATCAGGTGACTGCAGGGGAAATGATCATCATGCCGGCCAACATCCCCCATTCGCTTAAGGCGGACGTGCCGTTCAAGATGCTGCTGGTGATGATCAGGGCATAAATAGGCGCTGCAGACCTTGACACGGGAGCAATCTCTGATATCAGCTCAATAATGCAGGTATCACGCCCAAGGAGGCACGTCATGATATGCTCCCGTCACTCACTTATCGCAGCGCTGCTGAGTGCAACGCTCCTGTTCTGCAGTATTCCGGCCTTTGCCGATGAAATTCCGGATGCTGCTTCGGTAAGCGGCAAATACTCCGAGCTTGTCCAGGTGTTGAACTGCCCCAAAGACGGCAGCAGTTACGGCAATTTCCGTGACTACGGCTACTGGGGTGGCGGCGCCTGGTGCGGCCAGCAGGGCATGGCCGGCTACTGGGTCTGGGTTGCACCAAACTGGTATGTCTGGAAGCAAAAAGGTGCGCCAAACCTTTCAGCTCCTCCCCAGGCAACAGTCAACGGCAAATATTCCAACCTGATCCAGATCCTGAACTGCCCGAAAGACGGCAGCAGCTATGGCAACTTCAGTGATTACGGCTACTGGGGAGGCGGCGCCTGGTGCGGTAAGCAGGGCAAGGCCGGCTACTGGGTCTGGGTAGCACCGAACTGGTATATCTGGAAAACCGAACACTGATGCAGTTGCAGAAACGGCCCGATCATACAATCGGGCCGTTTCTGCGCTTCAGCGGCAAATCATATCGTTCTTCTGCATCACCTTGATCTCACCGGTATCCATATCATACATCCAGCCATGGATCGAAAGCTTGCCGTCCAGCATTGCACGCCTTACAAAAGGGTATTCATGCAGATGCTCCAGCTGGAGCCGGACGTTCTCCTCTTCAATCAGCCGACGGCGCTGTTCTTCACTGATCTGCAAACGCAGAGAACGCAGTTTTTCATCCACCCGCTCAAGCGCCTTGTAGGCGTTGTTCAACCAGATCGGAATATAGCGATCATCGGGACTTTCATTGACCAGGGCGTTGATACCGCCGCAGTTGTAATGGCCGCAGACCACCACATCGGGGATATGCAGGTGGTTGATGGTAAACTCCAGCACTGCGGAAAGATTCCAGTCGTTGGTGGCCACGATGTTGCCCACGTTGCGGTGGACAAATACCTCGCCCGGCTTGGTCTGGGTAATGGTGTTGACCGGCACCCGGGAGTCGGAACAGCCGATCCAGAGCACCGTTGGCTTCTGGTGCTTGCACAGCTCGGCAAAATAGTCCTTCTCTTTCTCATACACATTTGAGACGAAACGCTTGTTCCCTTCCAGCAAGGTCGTAATCATCGGTGCCCCCAATGAGTGACACTACTTCACCAGTTTTGACAGTTTTTTGAAGGAATCGGTACCGGCAACCTTCAACCACTGAAACAGGACCGACTCGGTGCAGGAGATCACCGCTCCGGCCTGCTGCATCATGGACAGAGCTGCCAGCCGGTTCTGTTCGGAGCGACTCATGACCGCATCCTGCACCAGATGCACCACATAACCGGCATCCAGCAGCTCAATCACCGTCTGCAGCACACAGACGTGAGTCTCCATGCCGGTAACCACAATCTGGCGGCGCCCGGTGGCCCGCAGTTGTTCAATAAAATCATTACAGCCGCAGCAACTGAAGCTCATCTTTTCAAGCCTGGGGGCTGCTTCCATTTTCTGCTTCAGCTCGGGTACCGTTTCCCCCAACCCTTTGACATACTGCTCGGTAACCAGCACCGGCAGCTCCAGCTCAGCTGCAGCCTCAAGCAGAATGCCGGTATTGCCGGTCAGGTGCCCCAGCACCTGTTCGTCCATCGCCTTGCAGAGCCGCTCCTGCACATCAATCACCAGCAGTACCGAATCAGCAGCATCAAGAAAAAATCGTTGCCGTATGGTTGTCATATCCCCTCCATTTATAACTTCTTTTTATCAGAACCGAATATGGAAGCAAGATTAAGATTATTTCCCAACCCGGTCAAGATAAATACTGTTTTATTATGATGTCGTGTTCTGATCCGATTGATCAGAAGAAACCTCTTGCATCAACACGAAAGGGCTGACCACCAGGATCGTAAACATTTTTTCCGGCACGGTATTCCAGGCCTCAATCTGTTCGGCTGTCGGTTTTGACAGCAGCCGGGAAGCCAGCCATGACTGGACTGCAGCACTATCATCGCAGGCAACTCGTTCCGCCACCGTCACCAGATCCAGCATTCCGTCCACAAGAATCAGCGCGCCCCGTTCGTTATGGGGTTTCAGCCATGACCAGGGGGATGTGTCCAGTTGCTCCAAAAAGCTCGGGCTTGTTTCATTCGTCACCGTCATTCTCCTTTATACAAAAAGTCTGTCCATGCAAATTGCAGCTTGAATCATGGCTATTTTCTGCTTAAATGTGAAGACAAACCTTTCAAGGAGCCTTCCATGGCATTCTCAGGTGATCTTGAACACCTCTCAATAGTAGATGTGATCCAGCTGCTGCACACCACCAGAAAGACCGGCACTCTGAAGGTGCAGGGACGTAAGGGAGAGATCTCGGTTGCATTCAGTGACGGTTACATGGTGGGAGCAAGTCACTATGAACGGGGAGCCAGGATCGGCACCATTCTGGTTGAAACCGGGGTCATTACTGATGAAACGTTGCAAAAAGCACTCTCCATCCAGCAGCAGGCAGGCGATGAGCGCAAGCCGCTGATAGCAACCCTGCTTGAAAACAACCTGGCGGATACCAACGCCGCTTACCGTGCCCTTGAGGCCCTGATCGAACTGTCGATCGTCGAGATACTGACATGGAAAAAAGGCAGTTTTGCCCTGCATGTTGACGAAATTCTGGTCTGCGACGAGTTTCGCTACTTTCCTGACAAACTGCACGAAGAGATCAGCCTGCCCACTGAACATGTCCTGATGGACGCCCTGCGGATCTTTGACGAGAAGATGCGCGACGGGCTGCTGCAGATGGAAGAGGACAGCCTGGAGCCATCCCCGGCCCCGCCGACCATAGCAGCCGACATACATACCCCGGCCCCTGTCCTTTCCGCAGACGATCTGGGGCTGGGGGAGCTGACCGAAGTCAAGCGCAAGGTACCGGCCTTTCACCAGGCGCTCAAGGATGAACTTACGCCGGCCCAAAAGGCGCGCAACGAATTCAACAAAATCCTGAAAGAGACCACTGCGGAACTGCAGAAGACAACCACACTTCCGGAAACAGCCCTGATACTGTTGAAGACCGTATCAACGCTTTTCCCCCGCACTCTGACACTGGTGGTCTGGAACAATGAACTGGTGGCTGAACGGAGTATCGGCATTACCACTCCCCACGCGGCCGGACCGGGACCGGTGATGGGCTTTAAAATCCCGCTCAGCTCCGGCACCCTGTTCAGATTTACCCTTGACAAAGGGTACCTGTTCTACGGTAAATCCGGAGACGAAGCCTTAAAGCAACATCTCTATCCGGTCATCGGTGCACCTGCCGATCCGACACTGCTGTTGCTGCCGCTCAAGATGAACAAACGTGTTGTCGCCATGATTTATGCAGACTTTGGCGATCAGCAGCCTTCCGAGGTGCCGACTACGCAGCTTGAGAGTTGCGCTGAACATGCCGGAATGGCCATTGAAAGTGCCCTGTTGCGCAAACAGCAGCACCCACAGACCCCCTGAGACTGGAGACGTACCATGGATATGAATCTGCTCAACCAGATACTGGGTATCGCATTTGAAAAGCGGGTTTCGGACCTGCACTTTGAGGTGGACAACCCTCCGTTTTTCAGGGCACACGGCCAACTTATCCGCTCCAAGCTGCCTGCCCTGACACCTCAGGACACCGAATTCATTGCCCAGACCGTGCTTGCCCAGAGTCACCGCCCACTACCTGAGGACCTGCGTGAGCTTGACGCAGCCTACGCCCTGCCCAACGGCGGACGTTTCCGGGTCAGCATCTTCCGCCAACGCTGCCATGTCGGTATCGTGATGCGGGTGATCCCGCCCTATATCGCCGCATTTAACGAACTGAATCTGCCTCCGGTACTGGGCGAGATCTGCCAGGCCCCCAACGGCCTGATCCTGGTGACCGGTCCCACCGGCAACGGTAAATCAACCACCCTGGCCTCAATGCTGCAGCACATCAACAAGTCCGACAACTTCAACATCATCACCATCGAAGATCCGATCGAATTCCTGTTCGCCTCAGACAAAAGCTGTATCATCCAGCGTGAAGTAGGGATCGACACCGGAAGCTTCAGCGCCGCCCTCAAGGCCTCACTGCGGATGGATCCCGATGTGATCATGGTGGGCGAGATGCGCGACCTTGAAACCATCGACTCCTGTATCAAGGCGGCCGAGACCGGTCATCTGGTTTTCTCCACCCTGCACACCCAAAGCGCATCATCCACCATCAACCGTCTGGTGGGTCATTTCCCGCCTGACTCTCAGGAGGTGATCCGGCAACGCCTGGCCGACATTCTGGTGGCAACGGTCTCGCTCAGGCTGATCAACGACAAGACCGGCGAAAAGGTCCTGCCGGTGGTGGAGATCATGCGCACCACCACCACCATCCAGGCTTGCATCCGCGAAGGACGTTTTGACGAGATTGAAAAACATATTGAAAACGGCCGTACCCAATACCAGATGCAGACCCTGGATCAGCACCTGGTGCAACTCTGCCAGCAGGATCTGATCACCTTTGAGCAGGCCAAACGGATCACCCGTTCAATGGACCTGGAACGTAAACTTACCTTCGGAGAGTAAGACGAAAAGGAGGACGATATGATGAAACCGTTGAGGATTTTTGGAATAGTATGCTGTATCGCATTTTCGTCCGTAATGTTTGCCTCGGCTGAAAATGCCACTGATGAACTGCAGATGCAGATCTACGACCTTGATGGGGAGCCTGATCTGACGAAAAAGGCCCCGAAGCCGACCCCGCAGAAACCGGCCCCACGCCCCGAGGCGGACAAGTTCGTACCGGCCCAGCCGCCACCACCTCCTCCACAGCCACGTTACGACGCACCTCCCCCGCCACCGCCATCACGTCCGGCACCGGCACCGGTCCCCAGCGGCGAAGACAGCCATTTCATCCAGGCCGATGACTATTTTATCCAGAAGCATGGCATGGAAGGCCATACCTGGATCTATGTTGATCTGGCAAAGATGGTAACGGCTCCAGGCGCTCACACCAAAGGAGAGGCTGAATTCATGAAAGTCAGGGATGCCAAGAACTACTGGACCAGCCATTTCTGGCAGACCAGGATCGCTTCCCAGAGCGAATTAAGACTTGGGCTACAGGTAATCATCTTTGAAGGAAACCACCGCGGCAGTATCTATAACGCCCCCCAAAGCAAGGACAGGGCTCGCGGCAGCAGCTGGTTCATGGCAAAGATCACCGACATGTCCGACATGTACAAGGGGTACGTCACCGTCTCCGGCAACTATAAAGTGGGGCTGGGCAATCTGCGCATACTCATGCACTGAAAGATTAAACAGCACAGGGGGACCTGCTGAACCTCTGTGCTGTTTTGTTGTTTAAATCAGTAAATTATACGCCTACAAAAAATAAAAAAACAGACTGGAAAAATCGCCTGTTTAGGTCGATAGTATAACTAACGGTAGCGCTAACCGGGTAGTTGAAGCAGAAAGTTGTCGTAGAGCAGCACGATGCAGATATACTGAAGCATGAAAGGTGAACAGCATCGAAGAAGTGATCGTCCCACATACTGTTTTGCAGCATCCGTCCGGCGGCACCGGTTGCCGGCATCTCCCGTGAAACAGGGAACACATGAATCAGAGGCCCGCGCATCATACGCGGGCCTTTCACGTATCGGCTTGCGGCAAGGAACCTCTGCTGCGGTTCAATATCTGTAACAATTCTGTAACAATAATTCTGTTGACAGTATAACCTGCTTTGAGTATGTTTTTCTTTACGTAAAGGGGAGTAGCCACCGGCCGGAGACATGGCCGATCCGTAATCCGTCAATACGACCAACCAGG
>CAZOTC010000069.1:0-11750 GCA_964582605.1 uncultured Geobacter sp.
ATGAAAATCTGTTATCTGCTTGAATCCAGTGAGCTTTGCGGCGGTGTGCGGGTCGTCTTTGATCAGATGCGGGCGCTGCAGTCGCGGGGACACACGGTTTTTGCCCGTGCAAAGCGCTCCAGTCATTGCTGGTACCACCATCCCGTTACCGTCAGATATGTCTCCGACCTGGCGGAACCCTTTCCCCCTGAAGAAACGCCGGATGCGGTTGTTGCCACCTTCTGGACAACGGTCCGGCCTGCATTGGCGATCGGATGCCCCCATACCTTTCATCTGTGCCAGGGGCATGAGGCCGACATACCGGAATTCGCCGCGATACGGGATGACATTATGGCGGCATACCGTATTCCCATCCCCAAAATTACGCTTGGAGCATGGCTGGTATCTCGTCTGCGATCGGTCTATGGCCACACCGCATTCCCGGTCCACCTTGTTGGCCAGATCGTGGATACGGAAATCTGCCACCCCCCCGGTCTGCCTTTCATGCCGTTCGTCCGCCGCCTTTTTCATGCTCCTGCCCGTCTGCTGATCGTAGGCCGGCTTGAGATATCGGTAAAGGCTGTTGCCGATGCCTTGCATGCCGTGGCCCAAATGAGGGCTGCAGGGCAGAAGATTCATCTGACCTGGGTGTCCGGGTTTGCCCCGGATCCTGTGGATCAGCAGATAACGCCTGTGCAGTCCCGCCATAGTGAGGTGACCCCTCAACGGCTGGCGGCGATCTACCGCACTACCGACCTGTTCCTCGCCCCCACCCTGGAAGGTGAAGGTTTCGGTCTGCCGTTTGCCGAGGCATTGGCAAGCGGGGTGCCGTGCGTAGCCACCTCCATCCCTTCGTATCTCAGTTTTGACCCGTGTCGTGACTACGCCGTGTTTGTGCCGCAACAGCATCCGCAGGCCATGGCCCGAGCCGCCCTTGACCTGTTGGCAGACCCGGAGCGGCTGGCTTTCTTGCGTCGACGGGGGCCGCAGGTAGTGCGGCAGGCTTTTCGGGGGGCGGATGTGGCGCAACGTCTGGAGCAGGTATTCTGCGGAGTTGCTGCATGAACCTTCAGTTGCGGGAATGGCGTCACTATTTTTACGACCTGCCGCTTTGGGCGGCAGGATGCCGCACAGCGGGAAGATGGGCAGCCATGCGCCGTTTTCTGGAGCCGCAGGCGTCAGGCTTTGCGGCAGGGCTGTGTAGGGCATATCAGAGCCAGGGGAAAACGACGGAGCAAGCTGAAATTGACACGGCAGTAGATTGTGCGTTACAGGTAACAATTGCCCGGGAAAGCGACACCTTTGCCTGTTTAAGACCCGCAGCTCTGCGATTTGACATTGAGGGGCTGGAGCATCTGCAGGGGGCCTTAGGCCGTCAACGGCCGGTCATTGTACTCACCGGCCATGTCGGCAGTTTTTATACCATCGCTGTTGCCCTTGCCCGTCAAGGTATTACCATGAGTCCTCTGGCACGCAGCGTTGCGACTGTCAATGCCCTGCCCCGACAACTGTATGAAAAAAGCAACTATGCCTTGACGGAGCGCGCTATCCTTGGACAATACATCTATACCGACTTTGCCGGTAAACTGGACCGGCACCTGATAACCGTCTGCCGGGAGAATGGCCTGCTGCTGGTGCTGCCTGACTTGCCCCGGACTCTTTTCCCCTCGGGCCGCCGTATGGTGCAGCTGTTGGGGCGGACCTCCTCGTTGCCCGGACGCATGGTTGAATTGGGGATCAAATACAATGCGGTATTTCTGACAGCCTGGAACACCATCGCCCTGGAAGAACGCTTCGGATTCCGTCGCAAACTGCGGTTTGAGCCGTGCATTGCTGCTGATAGCGTTGACGGCGTCCTCCAGGACTATGCGAACCGCCTTTCCGCCCTGATCCTGCATGAACCGTGGCAATGGCTGGGAACCTCTGTCATTGCCCAGTATGATGAAAGTGAGATCTGAATGTCGTCCCCTGTGTTAACCATAATTACCGGCGTTACCCCTTCATATCGCTACTCCGCTGAACTGCAGCTCTGTTTCAAGATGCTCCGTGCTGCGTTTCCCGATGCGCGTTGGCTGGTGCATCAGCCGGATACAGACGTTTCCCTGAGAGAATTTGTCCTGCAGCAACTGCCTTTGCAGGGGGATATCGTTTTTATCAGAGAGCCTGCAATGCTGGCAGGTCAGGGGCTTTACCGGTCATTGACACACCATCTGCGTTCAGATCCCCGGCTTCGGATCATACTGCCCAGCGATATCCGCGGTCATCATCCGGGGTATCAGGCCGGTTATCTGACGTTGCGGGGGTTTGAAGATTTTGCGGCGGACCTTGCAATTCTGGAACCGCAGACAATACCCTATGACGCCCGCACCCCCTGGCTATTCCTGATCAACGGGGAGAACCTGACCGGCTCTACTATTCCTGAAGACCCCTTTGACCTTCCCCGTCTGTTCCCGCCGGACCAGGTGGCCATTGCCGCTGATGCCTATATCCATCCTTTTCTGGATTACTACCATGAGTCTCGGTCGGATATTGTCCCCTTTATTCCTGAAGGGGTAACGTCACTGCTCGATATCGGCTGTTCCCGCGGCGGCTTTGGCGCAGCGGTCAAGGCTGCCCGCAGCTGCCGGGTCTGCGGTGTTGAGATGAACGCCCATGAGGCAACGTCTGCAGCCGCCCTGCTTGATCAGCTCTGGGTCGGTGATCTGTTTACCCTTGAGATACCGGAGACCTTTGAGTGTGTCAGCTGCCTTGATGTGCTGGAGCATTTTACGGATCCCGAGGTGCTGTTGCAAAAAATCAGAGGAATGCTGCAACCGGGGGGGTATCTGGTTATCAGCGTCCCCAATGTGGGGCACTGGTCGGTGGTTGAAGACCTGGTCGCCGGCCGCTGGGATTATGTGCCGGCCGGGATCGTATGTACTACCCATCTCCGCTTCTACACCCGTTCCTCTCTTCTGGCGCTGCTTCAGGATAACGGGTTTACGCCGATACGGGTCGAGGCGCACAACGTACCTGCCCCTGAAACATTACGTCAGGCATTAACCGGTCTTCAGCAGGCTGGATACGCTGTTGATGAGGAAAGCCTCTCGGCCTTGCAGTATATTGTTGTTGCCGTAGCGGATGAACGCTGTAATCCGTACCCAGCAGATCTTCAGGAGCAGAGACCATGAAGCACAAGGTAGTATTCAGTTTTTTCACCAATGACCACGAATACAACATGGGCATCGGATTTATTTCAGCCTGGCTCAAGCAGCACGATGTTGCCGTCGATCTGGTCATCTACCGTGAAATAGCAGGGAAGCAGACCGATACCGCCGAGCAGATTGCCGCCGCCATACTGGCAAAAGAACCTACCATTGTTGCCTTTTCAGTCATGACCTTTAACTGGCACCGTATTGCCCGGGTCATCACGGTTTTACGGGCCGAAAACTATCGGGGACTGATCGTCGTCGGCGGCTACCATGCCATCCTTGCCTATGAGGAGGTCATGCAGCATCCCGGGGTTGATGCTGTCTGCACCGGCGAAGGTGAGCAACCGATGCTTGAGCTTACGCAACGCTATGACGGAATTTCGCCTGCCAGTTGCGGCTCGATACCGGGATTGCTCTTTACCGGCGCCCCTGTTGCAGATAAGGCGGCTCCGGTACGCTGGATGGTGGACCCGCTTGAAGCGTATCCGTACATGGATTACGATATTTTTGATGCCGAAAACAGCGCCGGCCTTGCCCGAAAATTTATCGGCAGCCTGTCACCGGCCCCACTGTTTTCGATGGCTGTCATAACCGGCAGGGGGTGCCCGTATAGCTGCACCTACTGCAGCAATAGCGCCCTGATTGACTACTACGGCGGGGTAAAAAAGTTTTTAAGAAAATACCCCGTCAACAGCGTACTTGCCCACATCAAGACACTTACCGACCGCTATCATCCGCAGTTTATAGAGTTTCTGGATGAAACCTTCACCCTTGACAACACATGGGTGCAACAGTTCTGTGCAGGGTACAAACAGCAGATCGGCCTGCCTTTTTCCATTATGAGCAGGATCGACAGGCTGGATGAGAGCATTGTCGCAACCCTTGCCGACAGTGGTTTGAAGCTGGTGTTCTTCGGACTTGAGAGTGGAGATGAAGAGTACCGGAAAAACTACCTTAACCGCCATATGCACAATCAAACGGTGCTTGAGGGGGCCAGGTTACTGAAAAAATACGGTATCATGATGGTCACCTTCAACATCTTCGGCATGCCGTTCGAGACCCGGGAAACCGTCAGCAAAACCTTTGAGATGAATGCGCTGCTCGATCCCGATGTCGCCATGCCGTTTGTGTATCAGGTCTTTCCGCGCACAAAGCTTGCCGAACTGGCCTATGCCCACAACATGGTTGCAGCCCTTCCGCAGGGCCGCTGGGACTACTGCACACCGGTGCTTGACACCCCTGAACTGCCGGCCGGGGAAGTTGCCGCCACCGTGCATCGCTTCAGAGAGACCTTCAGTAACATGGAAAAAGTCAGCAGCCTGTACGGCAGATTGCGGCAAGCCTCCGCACAGATGATGGAGAGCCGTCATGCAGATTAAGACGGACTGCGAAGCAGTGGTGTTTCTTTCCTCCTCAGGTCACTGCTCCCTTGCCTGCAGTTACTGCATCATCAACCCGATCGCCAAACATGAGCCTTCGCTTACCTGCCAGGACATCACGTACCTTTTGCAACAGATCGGCAAGCCGACTTTTCTGGCCTGCTCCGGCAAAGGGGATTTTTTCTGCGGCTACCGCAAGGAAGATCGACTTCTGGAAAAACTGCTGACGCACGATGTGGAACTGGCCCTGGATATAAACGGTGTCATTCTGCATGAATTTTCCGAACTCCCCCCGGAAAAAACGGAAAAGATCAAATATGTCAACCTCACCATGCACTATCGGCAGCTGGTTGAAAAAGGCGCCCTTACGGTCTGGCGTGACAACGCCTTGCTGCTGCTGGAGAGATTGGGCCGGCGTACCGAATTTCTGCTGGGATACGTTCTTTCACCATCTGAACGGCATATATGGCAGGAGGCGCTGGGCTATTATGAACGGGAGCTGTTTCGTAGAACAGGCAAAAAGATAGTGCTGATCAAGGATGTCCATGGCGGTTTCTCTGCCGAAGATGAAACAAGGCTGCAAGAGATAGTAAAAAATACCGGTCCGGACATGATCGAATCTACGCATCAGGAAGATTTTACCGCTCGTTTCTCCGGATGCAGTGCGGTTCTTTGTCCGGCAGGCAGCACCTATTTCAGGGTCTGGAATGACGGTCGGGTGTCAGGTTGTCCGAACATCCCTGAACTGGCAGAGTGCGGAAACCTTAAGGCCCACACCTTTCATCCCCGTAAGGCTGCGTTCCGCTGTACGGTTCCACACTACTGCGACTGCAATGTGATTGCTACCCTGGGAAAGATGCGCTACCCGGAAGACCGGTCGGGGAGTTCATCGGCGTGAGTGATGATCACTGCCATCATTGTTAACTACCATTGCC
This sequence comes from uncultured Geobacter sp., assembly GCA_964582605.1. Classification (GTDB taxonomy): domain Bacteria; phylum Desulfobacterota; class Desulfuromonadia; order Geobacterales; family Pseudopelobacteraceae; genus Trichlorobacter. Next base: position 5,485 of record CAZOTC010000069.1, read on the forward strand.
GTGATTTGACCGTCCGTGCCGCCGCCAGTGTGCTGGCGGATCAGCCGGACGCTCAGGTTGTCGTGATCGACAACAGCGCTGATCCAGCAGAAGCCCTGGCCTTGCAGGAGCTGCTGCCCCCGACGGTTGCATGCATGATTGCCCCGGAAAACCTCGGCTTTGGCCGGGCCTGTAACCTGGGTTTTGCTGCTGCCCGCCATGACTGGATTTTCCTTCTGAATCCTGATGCCTTGGTATTGAACGGATGCATTCAGGCCCTGGTAGGGTTTCTGCGTCAAACTCCGCAGGCCGGGGCGGCAGCTCCCCTTACCTATTGGGATGAGGCGCAGCGCTGGTTGCTGCCCCCTGCCCAGTTACCGACCCCGGTAACCGAACTGGGTATGGCCCTGGCTCTCCGCCGGCCCTGGCTTGGCCGCCTTGTCAGCCAAAGGTTCCGCAGCTGGGCGCTGAACTGTATCAGTTCTGAACAACCGGTTGTCCAGCGGATGCTTTCCGGTGGGCATGTCCTGTTGCGCCGCTCGGCAGTCGTTGCGGCAGGCGGTCTGTTTGACCCGGATTTCTTCATGTACTTTGAAGACACCGATCTCTGTCAAAGACTGCAGAAAGCAGGTTTTCAGCTGTACCTGGTGCCGGCTGCCAAGGCGGTGCATGCCTGGTGTGCTGCATCCGAAAAGAGTGCGCTCTCTCTGGTCAGCCGTCGCCAATACTTTCAGAAACAGTATCCCGGGAGTATATTGTTTGACCTGCGGGAAAGAATGGGACGGCATGGGCTGACGGTTCGCCCGTTGAAAGGCCGGAATCTTGGCGTCTGCTCCGCTCCGCCGGCCTTCCCGGTGCCGACTGCCGTGGAACGCTCCTGGGTGCTTGAGGTCAGTCCGCACCCCTTACTGGTGCCCTCACTGTACTGTTTTGGCCGTGGCACGGACTGCCGTCTCTCTGAAGATGTCTGGAGCCTGTTGGGTTCGGGAGACTATTGGGCCAGGGTTGCCGCACCGTCAGGAATCGGTGAAAACTACAGTTTTAATAAAGAGTAAATAGTATAAAATAAATACTAGAGGTCATCCGTGCAGATCAGAATAATTGAGTTCCATGAACTTGACCTGATCCGTCCTCTGTTCAGGCAGGTGTTTGGGACTGATATCTCCGGGCCGATGCTGGCATGGAAATACGGGCAGGGACGCGGGAGATCCTACGGAGCCTTTGCCCCTGACGGTACGCTGTTGGCCCATTGCGGCGTATTTTACCGTGATGTACTGGCTGAAGGAGAACTGAGGCGGATAGGCCAGCTGGGCGATCTGATGGCCCTGCCCGGCCGATACGGGGGGCTGTCCCGCTCAAAATCCCCTTTTGCGCAGTTGGTCCAACAGGTGCTGGATGATCTTCCGGGGGCCGATAATCCTGATGCGTTGGCCTTTGGTTTTCCCAGTGACCGTGCCATGCGCCTGGGTGAGCACCTGGGGCTGTTCGCCTCCATTGACCGGATGTATGAGCTGACCTTTACCCCAACGCCTGCCTCCTGGCGTTCAGACCGCTGTACCCTGCTGGAGCCGACTGGCCGGCGATTCAGCCTGATTGCAGACCGGTTGTGGCAGAAGACGGCAGACAGCCTGGGTAAGGATCTGATAGGCATCAGAGACGCCGACTATCTGCTGCAGCGCTATTTTCAGCACCCGCAGCACAACTACGACTGCCGTCTGGTCACGTCGCGCTGGTTCGGTTCTCCGCTGGGGCTGTTGCTTACCCGAATGCAGGGAGAGCGGTGTGAGCTGCTCGACATCATTGCACCGCCGGGTACCATACATCGCGTACTGCAGGCAGCCAGACAGCAGATGTCATTCTGGGGGGCACAGGTAATCACGCTCTGGCTCACGGAACAGCATGCTGCGGCATTACAGTCACAAGCCTCCGGCACAACGCCGCTTGAGTTCAGGATCATGGCCAATCCCTTCAGCTCCGGAGGTGATTATCGGCGTTTTGCAGGCCGCTGGTGGCTGACCAGTGGCGACACGGACTATCATTAACTACGACACTCAGGAATCGGAAATGGTCGCGCAGGAAACCGATATATTGAACCATTGTGCCGTTGCTCTGCCGGAAGCCCGGCAGGTGCTGGTGTTTGCCCCCCATCCGGATGATGAAATATTCGGTTGCGGCGGTGCGTTAGCGTTGCTGCGTGAGCAAAAGATTCCGGTCTCGGTAATCATTGCCACCAACGGAGCTGCCGGAGGAGATGACCCCTCTGGTGACCTGACGCAGATCCGGAGTCAGGAATCCCGGGATGCGGCAGCGCTGCTGGGGCTCTCTGAGCCTGTTTTCTGGGGTTGTCCCGACCGTGGGCTTGCCTATGGTGAAAAACTGATTGAGAAGGCGATGGAGGTGATTTCCCGGCTTGATGCCGATCTGGTCTTCTTGCCGTCTCCTACTGAGCTGCACCCCGATCATCAGGTACTGGCCTTTGCCGGTCTCGAGGCGTTACGCCGTCTGGGAGGCGACCGCCGTGCCGTCTTCTACGAAATCAACCTGCCGCTGCCCAACCCCAACCTGCTTGTCGATATCAGTCGGGTTGCGGCGCAAAAGATGGCGGCTATGCACTGCTTCCCCTCTCAGCTCAAAGAACAGCCCTATGACAGGCGGATCGAAGGGCTGAATCGTTTCCGCTCCTATTTCCTCGGGGCAGAGGTCTCCCATGCCGAGGCATTTTTACTGGTTGAGGCGGCAGCGCTTGTGCCGGACCTGATCAGCCTCTTTGAAGGGCCGTTGACCTATCGGCAGCGCCTGGGGTTTGCAGCCGACGGCGCCGGTATGCCGCTGGTCAGTATTGTTGTTCGCAGTATGAACCGCCCTGCCCTTTCCAGGGCACTGGATTCTCTCGCACTGCAGACCTGGCCCAATTGTGAGGTGGTGGTGGTCAACGCCAGAGGGGGAGAGCACACCGACCTGCAGGGACAATGCGGCCGCTTTCCCTTGCGGCTGATCAACCAGGGGGGGGGATCGCTGCCGAGATCGCGGGCTGCCAATCTCGGGCTGGCTGCCTGTCGCGGTGACTATCTGTGTTTTCTTGATGATGACGACAGCATGGATGCAGACCATCTGTATCATCTGGTGGAAACCTTGCAAAAGCAGTCCGGACGATGCATTGCGTATGCAGGCGTTCGCGGTATGAACGAACGATCGCGGGATGTCATGGTGGAATTCCGTGAGCCGGAGATCTCGTTTACCCGCCTGCTGCTGGGTAATGCCATCCCGATTCACGCGGCACTTTTCCCGGCTGAACTGGTGAAGCAGGGCGCTCATTTTGATGAGGCCTTTGATCTGTACGAAGATTGGGACTTCTGGCTCCAGCTTGCCCGTAAGGTGCCGTTTGTCTTTGTCGACAGGATAAGCGCCACCTATTATGCCGGCGGCGGCTCCGGGGCCGGCCTGGCATCAGCGGCTGATGAAACGGTTAAGCAACAGGGCAGAGAGAAGCTCCTGGCTGCCTGGCTGCCCAGGTTAACCCCGCCGGAATTCGATGCCGTCAGTGATCTCTATCGTCTTACGCGGGACAGGCTGATTGCAGAACAGGAACTGCTCCGGCACACAATTGCCGTGCGTGACGGCGAAATTGCCTGGCGTGATGGTGAAATAGCCGTTCGTGACCAGGAGATCGCCCGCCGTAACGAGGAGATCGCTGGCCGTGACTGGGAGATTACGGTTCGGGAGGCGTTGCTGTCGGAGCTGTACGCCTCCCGGAGCTGGAAACTATCAGCCCCGCTGCGCTGGTTGAGCGAACAGATGAGAAAATTCCGTCAGTTGCTGCCTTAGCCGACGGCAGCTCTACCGGAATAACAAACTGACAGGAGTCGTTTCCGTGGTTGATCGTTTTTACAAGCTGTATTGCTATTGGCGCAATTATGGAGCCGTGCAGGTGCTGCAGCTCATTTTAACCAAGCTGGCACAAAAACTTCAGCGGCCTGCCGATCAGCTGCTTGATTTGGCGCCTGGCAGTAACAGTGCCAGGAGTGTTGCAGAAATTTCTCATGCCCGTTTCAATTTGCTTGCTCCGCTCTGCACCTGTTTTTTACAAGGGCAGCAGACCTGCAGGGTAAGTATTGTCACGGACAGCGTCAGCAGCAGCAGTCTGTTTGGCGGCGTAGGGACGGCCCTGATTTTCGGGGCGCTGCTTGCCAACAAACGGAATGCACAGCTGCGCATCATTACCCGGACCGAACGGGCCAGGCCGGAAAATGTTGAGCATGTCCTGTCCCTCTACGGCATAGAGCTGGCACATGAGATTCAGTTCAAGTTCGCAGCCTTTTATGATCAGAAGTATGAAATTGACCTGATCGATGATGAACTGCTGATAACAACGTCATGGTGGACCACTGCAGCTGCATTGCCAAGTGTGCCGAACGACAACATCCTCTATCTGCTGCAGGAAGATGAACGGATGTTTTACCCTTTCGGTGATGATCGTTTGAGATGTGAAGCGATCCTGCGCAATCGTGATATTCGTTTTTTGATCAATACAAAGCTGCTGTTTGATCACTTTATTCAGGATGGTTTTGAGAATATTGCTGCACAGGCAACCTGGTTTGAGCCTGCCTTCCCGAAAAACGTCTTTTATCCACGCACAAAGAAGACGGACGGAAAACGTCGATTCTTTTTCTATGCCCGTCCCAACAATCCGCGCAATCTGTTCTATCTCGGCATTGAGGTGATTGAGCAAGCCATTGTGCAGCAGGTGCTTGACCTTTCCGTATGGGAGATCTGCCTTGTTGGGAAGGACATCCCCCCGGTGCATTTTAGCGGCGGCTACCTGCCTGCGTATTATGAAACCATGGCCTGGTCGGACTATGCAGAATTTCTGGGTGGTGTGGACCTCGGGTTGAGCCTGATGTACACCCCCCACCCAAGCTATCCGCCGCTTGATCTGGTGGCAAGCGGTGCTGTCGTCGTCACCAACCGTTTTGCCTGCAAACAGGATCTGGGCAACTACTCGCCGAACCTTATCTGTGCCGATCTGGACAGGGACGCGCTTGTGGATGCGCTTCGGCAGGCAGTAGCCCTGGCGCTGGATACCGACCGGAGAGAACAGCGGTACCGTAAAAACGGACTTCTCACCGACTGGCGGCAGGCGTTTGACGGTGTTATCAACGCAATGACACGGAACTGACAGATGTTTCAATTCGCTCTACCTGCAGTCCCGTATCGTGATCCGTGGAATCTGCCGTTGCATGAACGGTTCAAGATGTTGACGCGCGGGAAGCGTCGCGTGGCCTATTTTTACGAAGCGGCCAATAACAGCACGTTTCGTTACCGTGCCTACAACATGGTTCAGGCCTTGAATGATACGGATAGCACGAATGATATATCAGCAAGTTATTTCTTTGCAGATGACCTGCATCAACTGGATGAGATTGTCAGGCAGTCAGACCTGCTGGTTATCTGCAGATCAGGCTACAACCATCGCATCAATCAGCTGATAACAAGATTCAGGGTGCAGCGGAAGCGGGTACTGTTTGATATTGATGATTACGTCTTTAATACCGCCTGTGCCCATTTGATTATACAGACGCTTGACGTTGACGCTGAGCGTCCCGAGGTATGGGACTACTGGTTTGCCTACCTTGGCCGTATGGGCGCAACCCTGAAGATGTGTGACGGAGCGATTACGACCAACAGCTGCCTTGCCGCCAGAATAGCCGAATTCTCAGGTCTGCCGGTAACGGTGGTTCCCAACTTTATCAACAGAGAGCAACTGCTCCTTTCCGAAGCCCTCTATAACGGTAAAACAGCATCAGGCTTTGCACGGGACGGCAAGATCAGCCTTGGCTACTTCAGCGGTTCGCCCTCTCACAACCTTGATTATGCACTTGTCAAATCCGCACTGGAAGAGGTGCTTGAGCATGACCCGAGAGTAGAACTTACCGTTGTCGGCTATATTGAGGCCGGGCCGGAACTGGCCCGGTTCGGCAGCAGGATCAGGCATCAGCCCTTTCATGACTATGTTAACCTGCAGCGGCTGATCGGCAGCGTTGAATTCAATCTGATGCCCTTGCAATCAAATATCTTCACCAACTGCAAATCAGAGCTTAAATACTTTGAAGCGGCTATTGCAGGTACCCTCAGCATCGCTTCTCCCTCATACACCTACGCAGCAGCCATCCGGGACGGTCAAAACGGCTATCTGGCCCAAGCCCATCAGTGGACATCAGCCATTCAGCGCGCACTGGAACAGATCGACAGCTACCCTGCCATGGCTGCCGCGGCATATGCAGACGCCC
>CAZOTC010000070.1:0-11692 GCA_964582605.1 uncultured Geobacter sp.
GCAACGGCGCAGTCATAGGCATACGCATGAATGTTCTCCTTTATCCCTTGATCAGGACGGCATTACTGGTCCTGGTTTTTACGTTGAGGCTTATTTGCAGGTCGCCATACCCGTCAGGCAGCGGTTTGGCTGAAGCGTCGACCACCTGAAACACCCCCTGTCCATGCCGGCTTTCAAGTCGTTTGATGGCCTCGGTGGAGGCACAGCCGGAAAACAATGCAACGGAAGCTAACAATACGATGATCTTTTTCATCTCTTTTCTCCTTATGAGTATGCATGTGGGTAGAGGCAAGGCAGGTCTGTTTGCATGCAACCGGGCATGTAACCTGCCTTGTTTTCAGGTACGAGACGGCCATAAGCGAGCGAGCAATTCAACAGAGAAAACTCAATAACATTGAGCTGTTGAAGACCCGTCAACAGGGATTACTTCCTGAAACAAAAATGAAATAATCGGCAAAAGGGCAAACGTATGTGCAGAACTACTCAGGAGGCAATACGAGGGGGGATATAGGGAATACGTGAAATATCTCTCGGGTACAGATGGGGAATGGTGGCAGTAAATTGTCTTGTAACTATGGGCACAGCAAAAGCAGGTTGCTGGTGTGGGGGAAGGGCCTGGAAATGGGTGTTACAGCAGTGATCCATTTCATGTCTGTTTCCGTTATCGTGGTGATCTTCATGATCACCATCAACGGTATGATGCACTGTCAAGACGTTACTGGTTGCAGAATGTTCACCGGCAGACTCTCCATGCCACGCATGGAGAGTACCGGTAAACAGGCATATCAGCAACAGTATGGCAGTAATTCTCAGCATCATGGTGTCGTTTCACTGCTTGTTTTCTTTGTCTGTTGAATGTTGACAGACTAGCGTCATGTTGTAAAGATATGATGGTGAAATTGTGAAGAATTGTGAAGACGGGTGCCTGGCAGCTCAGTCACACCCCCTAGCCGCCGTCTCCAGCTGTGCCGGCCGGCTACCGAACAACGCAGCCCGGCTGCTTGCTTCATGGGCGGCAATCAGACCTGCCAGTTTCACCATTTCCAACACCTCCGGGTGCCGCAGCGAGTAGTAGATCTTCAGGCCGTCCTTACGCTGGTTCAGGATGCCGCTTTTCAACATCATCTGCAGGTGGCGCGAGGTATTGGACTGTTCGTGCCCAATGGCAGGAAATATTTCGCAGACACAATGCTCGCCATCCCGCAGCAGTTCAATAATCCGTAAGCGGGTCGGCTGAGCAATCGCCTTGAGGACTTCAGCACTATATTCTAAAGTGTTCACACAAACTCCATTTTCTCACCGCCGTTTTACGGGCAGCAGCCGGTATCCTCACGAAACTCTTTGGCGGCATCTCCACGCAACGCCTCTGCCAGACCGGTCAGGCCGTCGGTCAGGTAGCGCGCGTTGTACCCTTTGGTACGCAGATAGGCCATGGCAATTGAGGAACGATCCTTGTGAGGACAGGCGGTGATAATAATTTTGTCCTTGGGCAGCTCCTGATACCGCTTTGGCAGCTCATTAAGCGGTATGAACAGACCAAATCCCATCCGCCAGGCTTTGGTTTCTTCCGGGAATCGGATATCAACCAGCACCGCCTTCTTCTCTTCAATCAGCTTGAGCAACTGTTTGCTGCTGGCCTTCATATCAGCACGGGTATCGTAGTCAAACTTTGACAAAAACTTGTCAAAGGCCTCTTCAGCAGCAACAGCAGGCAGGACAGTAGTACTCAGGATCAGCAGTGACAGAATGATGATTCTTTGCATTGATTGTTCTCCTTCGGGGCGTAGCGCAACAGCACCTATACCGCTTGAAAACGCCGGTTATTTCTTCTCTCCAATCAAAATGATCTTCAATATCTCAATCGGCAATTCGCTCCGTTCATCAGCAACTTTTTTCAAGGTATCGCCGGAGGCCATTGTTATATTTTTAGCAGCCAGTTTTTTAATAATTGCTGCCTGATCAAGGCCATATTCTGCACAGATGGCTGAAAGAGTCTTACGCCCTACTCCTTTACCCTCAAACTGCTTCTGCACCAGATCGGCAGTCCAGACCTGCGGGACTGACTCCTGTTTCGTCACAGCGGATGTAACCGGAGTTGCGGACTTTAATGACTGGGGAACAACAGAGGCAGCATTTGTTTGAGGCGTTTCCGAGGGAGTTTTACCCTCAAGCGGCTTCAGTAGTTTATATATGGTTGCAGGTGATTTCCCATTGTTTCTTGAAATATCAAGCAGCTTTTGGTCAGGTCCGCTGACCTTGATTCCCTGTTTTTTCAGTTCAGCCAGAGCCATATCCAGATCAATATCCACCTTTTTCAGAAAGTTATTAAGTGGCAACAGTTCTGCGTGACTGATAACCGGTTCATCATCCGGACTCTTGACCCACGAATCCTTGATCCAGTCGTTCAGCTCAAGGACATAGCTAAGCGGCGGGGTCTTGTAGATCCCCCCCACCGTACAAAAAATGGTGATCACCGCAGCCACAGCCAGTTCTGACTTCAGGGCAACGGTCTTTTTTACCTTGTCCTGGAAGTAACTGACCAGTGCCCGCCAGTTCAGCCAGGTATGCCACAGACCGGCCAGGGCAAACAGCAGACTGGTGGTGATATGCATGTCGCCCCACTGGGTCTTGCTGATCCCCCAGAAAGTCCAGTCCAGCCAGTAGGCAACGCGCCCTTGGGGAGTAATGAACAGGATCACGCCGGAGACGGTCATGATCAGGAAACTGAGGGCAGTCAGGAGCGAGATGAATCCTCGCAGGTGCAGACGACGTGTTTGTTGGTTAGGCATACTCATTTCATTATTCCTATCACAGTTAGAATATCTTTAAATAGTTATACCGTTATACAGGCAAGTCATGCAACCCAGAGCAGATAGGCACCCACTCCGGCCACCACCACGCCACCGAACTGCTTGACCCTGGCAGAGAAGTTGACAATTCCCTGCTGCTTGACAAAGGCCTCGATAAACCCGGTAAAGGTTCCGGCCAGGAGCATCAGCAGACAGTGACCAATTGCATAGGTAAACAGCAGGGCAGCGCCGTACAGCATCTGTCCCTTGGTGGCAACATACGTCAGAATTACCACCAGCACCGGTGTGGCACAGGGGGAGGAAACTACTCCGAAAAACAGGCCCAGCAGGAACGAACCGACAATCCCGCCTTGTTTCGGCTTGAACTCCCGCTTGACCGGCAGCCTGATCTCGTACAGGCCGATCATCTGGCCTCCCATCACCAACGCTACGATACCGGCGGCCACATACCACCAGCCCCCCATGGTACCGAACATAGTACCCAAAAGTCCGGCAGCCATACCGAAGGCAGTGAAGGTCAGTGACAAGCCGAGAATGAAGGACAGTGAGTAACGAAACGCCTTGGCACGATCGCCGTCGGCATAGCCACCCACAAAACCGACCACCAACGGAATGGTTGCCAACACACAGGGGGAGGCGGAAGACAGCACCCCTGCCAGGAATACCGCCCCAAAGGCCAGAATCGGATAGAGGGAGACAATCTGCTCGATATTATCCAGAAAGGTCATTTAACGCCCAGTTTTTGGAAGGTATCAATGATCGGCTGACGATCCAGAAAACCGATATGACGGCTTGATTCCTTGCCCTTGGCATCAAAGAAGATCTGGGTCGGGATCATCTGCACCCGGAACTGCCCGCCGATCTTGTTGTCCTGCCAGACATCAATAAAGATCACGTTGGCGCGGCCTCTGTATTCCTTCTCCAGCTGTTCCAGAATCGGGGCCATCTTCTTGCAGGGGACGCAGCTGCGGGCACCGAAATCCACCAGAGTGGGACGGCCGGAAGCCAGGGCTGCCTGAATGCTAAACTGGTTACCTGAGGGAAGTTCGGCAAAGGCGGTACTTGCCAGCAAGAGACAAAGGAATGTCACGACGATCCGCATTACAGCATCCCCGCAATCTCTTCCGGTGTGGCCAGCTTGCCGGAGAACAGTACCTTGCCGTCCTTGACCAGAGCCGGGGTACTCATCACACCGTACTTCATGATGGAAGGGATATCCTCCACCTTGACGATCTCTGCCTCTATGCCGCTGGCGGCAACCGCCTTCTGAACATTTTCCAGCAGGGTCTTGCACTTGGCACAACCGGTGCCCAACACTTCCAGTTTCATGATTCATGCTCCTTGAGTGGTATGATCCGCTGTATCCTCTTCAGCGAATGGTTCATTCGGTAACTGCTTCAACAGTTCCATAATTTTTGTGGTGAAACGGGTATGTCTGTCCAGTGTGACGGTACGAACCCGCTGGGACATCCTGATCGTCTCTCTCAGCTCTGCATCGGTTGCACCTGCCTCACGGGCAGCGTTCAGGTGCCAGTCCAGTCAATCCGGACATTCACTGCCGATGGATGCAGCGATACCGATCAGCTCAAGATATTTTCGTTCCATCTGCGCTCCGTAGGAGTAATACGGCGCACCTCGTATAATCGAGGCACGCCGTCAGGGATCTGTTATTTCAGCACACCACGGGCCTTCATCACGTCACACGGATTACGCTTGACCATCGGGGTCGTAATCCCTTTTTCCTTGGCCCGCTCTTCCATTTTTTTGTGGTGTTCATCTACATATTCCTTACAGGCAGTGTACTCAGTAAAGCTGCGCAGCTTGGTCTGATGCTCGGTCCGCTCCTCAGCGGTCATCAACTGCCAGCCGTAGGTATTCTGCTGGCTGCCCTGCCAGCGGTAGGGACGAGCCTCGGCAACGGCAAAGGTCATGGCAAGGGCCAGGGTCAGGACAACGGTAGTAATGATGGTTTTCATCGGTAGTTCCTCCTTGTGGGGGTAATGCCGGAGACTGTTCTCCGGTTGTTTCCACACTACAGCAAAACCGTGAAGGCTTCGTGACGATATTATGGGTAATTATGAATATTTACTTATTGAATCAAGAACTCTTGGCTGCAGCAAATTTTGCCTTCACGAACACTGTAAACTCTACCTCATCCGGAAAGCTGATTGCTTCGGTCGGACAGAGCCGGGCACAGGTACGGCACTCCACCACGCAGTTGTAAGGGTTTACCACCATAGTCTTACTGGTCGTCTCATCAAAGCTCAGCACATTGTTTCTGCAAAAACTGATACACTCCCGGCATCCGATGCACTTTTCTGCATCGATGGTCGGAAACCAGGGGATCTCTTCACGGGGTATACCGCGCCATTCGCTCATGAGCCGCCTCCGTTACGGGTTGTTGGCTACCAACTCGTTAATGGCTGCCACCGCCTCTTCCGTGGTCTTGTTGCGGATATCCAGGGCAACGTGATTGGCCTTGTCAAAACCGACCGCTTCAAAGGCATCGCGGTACATCTTGCACTGCATCTGGGGATCACAGGCCGCGATGTACAGTTTTTCAGTTTCACCACCGGAGAGCAACACCTTCAGAAACTCCTCGCCATCACCAACGCAGAGCTGGGGATGCAGACAGACATAATCAAAGATTTTTTCCCGCCGCACATCGGCCAACACCCCGAAGATATCCATCTTGGTAAAACTGGGGCAGGTCCCCTGACAGACACACAATACAAATCCTTTTTTGCCCATGATTAATCTCCCTTCTGATGTAATGCAGCCTTGAGTGCCCCGTTTCGTCGAGCCCTGCACAGGGCGCTGTGGGTTAACAGCGCCACCACCTCCTGGCAGCAGCAGCGTCCACGGGGAGAAACGTCAGTACAATGCTCACCACGCAAGATACCAAGCTGTTGATGGAGGGCGTCAAGTGTCGTGACCCCCTCGGAAATAGCATCGCACACCTGCCCTTTGGTGACGTTGACACACCAGCAGACCGTCTCGTCATCCGGTGCATCCATGATATTCGGGGTAAAAAAAGAATGGGTCACGGTATCCTCATCACAGCATCATATTAAAAAGATAGCCGACAAACATAATCGCGGTTGCCACAATGCCAAAGAAGGTCAGCAAGAGTTTCCGTTTCAGCACATTGCTCAAGATAACCGCCTCCGGTAAGGACAGGGCCGTCACCGCCATCATAAAGGAAAGTACCGTACCGATCGGCATCCCTTTGCTCATCAGGGCCTGAACAATCGGGACAACCCCTGCGGCGTTACTGTAGAGCGGCACCCCCAGGGCAACGGCAACCGGCACCGCAAACGGGTTGTCCCGGCCTGCCCATCGCACCAGAAAATCCTGGGGCACATAGCCGTGGATAAAACCGCCGATCCCGATGCCGATTACCACGTAGGGCCAGATTTTTTTGAGCAGATCACGGGTGTAGTCCCGGGCATAGATCAGCTTCTCGCGGAAGGTCTGTTCTACGATCTCCCCTTCCCCCACCTTGATCTGCCAGACGTAATCCTGGACATACTTCTCCATCTTTAACCTGCCGATCACAATTCCGGCCGCAATCGACACCAGCAGGCCGGTACCGATGTAGATCAGGGCGATCTTCCAGCCAAACAGCCCCCACAGCATGATCAGGGCCACCTCATTCACCATCGGTGCCGAAACCAAAAAAGAAAACGTGACACCAAGCGGAACTCCGGATTCCACAAAACCGATAAAGAGCGGCACTGCCGAACAGGAACAGAAAGGGGTCACGGTACCCAACAGGGCCGCCAGCACGTTGCCGACATACTCGCGGTTATGGGACAGGATGCGCCGGGTCCGCTCAGGCGAAAACCATGAACGGATCACCGCCACACAGAAAATGATGACCGTTAACAGCAGGAAGATTTTGAGAGTGTCATAGATAAAAAAGTTGAGCGCCTCTGCCAGGTGCCGGCCCGGTTGCAGGCCAAGCAGAGAAAAGGTGACGTAATCGGCAAACTGTTTCAGCATTGAAGACTCCAATCAAACAGAGGAAAAGAGTATATGATTAAACAATCATATACTCTTCCAGCTATCTGTGAGTCAAGCCATAAAAAATGCACACCCGCCCGGCGACAGTCCGGGAAAGGGGTTCCGGAGACTGTCAGCACAGGCGGGCATGCAAGCGCTACACTCTACTTCTTTTTACCGGCAAAGCGACCGCCGGCCATCATCGGGTCAGCCTTGTAACCCAGAGCCTTCCAGTCCATACGCTTGCTACCCATGTGGCAATCGCCGCACTGCAGGGCATCCTCTTTAGGAGCCACCTGGTGTTGTGCCGAGATATAGGAAATAGTCTTCACAAACTGATATTTGCCGCTGTAGGGCAGACCTTCACCCTGAGCACCGTCTTTCAGGGCTTTCTCCCAGTTAAAGTGAACCCAGAGAGACTGATACTGCTGGAAGGTACTCAGATACTTGTAGACACTGTCCATCGGTTGGGTTCCCAGATGGGTCTTGTAAGGATAGATTTTGGCGGTTTTATCCTTGATGTTGCCAACCGGACCGGTCATGGTCAGCACCTTGGAAGGATCCTTGATCTTGTCGCCAACCATGTAGCGCTCAATCTGGCCGTTGTACCAGGCGTAGGTGGGCATGAAGTTCATGTTCCAGGTAAAGGAGCCTTTACGATTCTGGAAGGTTTCCTGATCAAACTGCTCTTTTGGCTCAAGATTTTTGCCCACATCGGACCAATACCAGGAGGTCTTGGTGGCCTGACCACGGGAGAGCATCGGAATATGGCAGGTCTGACAGGCCACTGAAGCGGCATGGGCATCAAGAATGGCCTTGTTCTTGGAATTTTTGTGGGGGGCCTTGGCTCCGCTGTGGCAGTCGATGCAGTTCACCCGTGCATCATAGTGAGCCATCTGACTGGAAGCGCCGGAAATCTTGTGGTCTTTGGCCTTATGGCAATCAACACAGACCATACCGGCGCCGCCTTTTTCCTTCTTAGCCATATGGACGTCCAGCTTGCGGTCGGCAGCCTCAAGGGTTGAATCCAGACCGGCATGCTTAACCGCATCTCCGCCGCCACCATAGAAATGGCAGAAACCGCAGTTTTTCAGGGTCGGCTTCTGGCCCACGCTCTTGGCTGCTTCAAGCAGATTGACCTTGCCGGTTGCGATCCCCTTCATGTCCACTTCGCAGCCAACAGCAGAACGGTCGTAACTCTTGGCTGCGTGGCAGACCAGACAGTCGATCTTGCTCTTGTCGTTGTGATCGAATTTGTTGCGGTTCCAGCCGTAGCCGGCATGACATTTAAGGCAGGATTCACGGGGCAGACCATCTTTACCGGCAAAGATGGTGGTGCAGTAGTTGTTGGTCATATTGGTCTTGCCGTAGAGTTTGCCGCTTTTTTCAAGACCTTTAACGTGGTTGGGAACACCCTTCAAATTCCAGTGTTGGGTCTTTATAAAGTCGCTTGCCTGCTTGTCGTGGCACTCCAGACACTTTTTAGTTACTGACGGGCCATCCTTGAACTGACCATCGATGAAATCCTTGTGGTCAGTGGCAGCCAGACCACTGCTTGACAGTCCAAACAGCAGGCCGACCAACAACAACGGGCGATACAGCTTCATAGGCTCCTCCTCGGGTAATGTAGTAGTGGCATCTGCAGCTTCAAAACAGCCGCAGCATACCGTATACAGATTAATAGCCCATAATGATAATTTTGCAAGGAAGCATGTAAAACTATCATACCCCATTGCATTAACTTCGATTGATTACTCGAAGCAGCGCTGCACCTCACGGATCAGCAGATCAGCGAGAGGATGGCTGACAAAGCAGGGCCTGAACACCAGTGTCCGTTTCCGCGCATGGAGAAAACCAGGCACGTGATGGGTACGCAGGGTTCCGGCGGCAACATGGTCAGCAATCAGTGAACGTGCGGTAAAGGCGACCCCAAGACCATCAACCGTTGAAGCAATAATCTGATGCAGATCATCATAAATGACCCGCGAAGGGAAGGCCGAGTTATCAAGACCGATTCTCTTCAGGTTGAATGAGAGGAATTTGGTGGAACAACACTCTGCCTTACGAGAAAAAAGCGTGTGACAGCCGAGCTGGCCAACAGCTACATCACCGGCAGGAACAGCAAGCCTGGGAGAGCTGACAAACAGGACATCGTCATCTGGCAGCTGAACGGTCTGAAGCTCACTGAAATCAAACTGTTCGCAATGTTCCAGCAGACCGATATCAAAACGGCCTTCCTGCACCCCTGCCAAGACCAGGTCCGGCATATCCAGAAAAAACTGCATATTATGCATTTCGCTACTGGTCTGCAGTAGCTCTCTGACCACTCGAGGCAGAAAGGCGGTACCAAACCCCGGGGTACAGCAGAATGCAAGCCCCTCGCGTTTGCCGATACTCTTCAATCCTTTAAGCAGCTCATTTTCAATGCTCAACAGTTGCCGGGCCTTATCCAGAACAATCAATCCTGCCTCAGTGGGAACCAGCACCGGACCGGAACGATCCAGCAGTGGGTAACCATACTGGTCCTCCAGAAACTTGATCCGGCGTGAGATGGCTGACTGTGTCACACAAAGGGTGTCAGCGGCTTTAGAGAAACTGCCTGCTTCAACCGACTCAACAAACGTACGCAAATAAATCAGTTCCATTCATACCTCCATATATTAAGAAAAGCATACGTATCATAGGGTTATGCGAAACTTTCGTTTTCAATGTAACCAGATGATCAACTATAGACAATAAAAATCGTGTGCAATAGCCACTGGACAAGAAATCTACCGCGTCTGGCGGCACAACTTCCTGAAGGAGGAACGTATGAGCAAGAAGAGCAGCAAGCGGAACCTGAAGTATTGCACTGTTGCGTTGGCAGCCACCATGTTGTGCGCAGCTGCTGCACAGGCAGGGCCACGGATTGAGTTTGGCGACGACGGCGGGTTTGTCCAGATTGACCTGAAGGGGCAGTTTTATCTGGAAAACACCAGCTACGGTGGTGGGAGTGATGGCCAAGGCAGCAGAACCGACCTGCACTTTATGCGTAACCGTTTTGGCCTAACCGGAATGATCGACGACACCTGGGGCTACAAGTTCCAGACCTGCGGCAACACCGGCACCTCAAAAAACCCGTTCATGTATGTGCTCTCGCAACAGGATACCGACTGGAACGACCGTGACGTACGGATCATTGATGCCTATGCCATTGCAAACTTTAACGAACATATCAACCTGAAGGTCGGTCTGACCAAGATCCCGTTAAGCCGGGCCAACCTGGATGACTGCTTTGCACCGCTTTCCCAGGATCGTTCCATGTTTGTTTATTCGCCATTCGGCACCTCACCAGCCAAATTCAGCCGTGACTTGGGCGGCGTAGCCATGGGCCGATTCTTTAAAGACCGTCTGACCTACTTTGCCGGCATCTTCCAGGGGCGTGAAGGGACAAGCGCCACCGCAGTACCGTATGCACCCAACTATGCAAAAGCCCCGTCAACCACTCCCAACGCGCCTAACCCGATGATGGGTGCACCAGCCATGACGACCAACGCCCCCAAGACCAACCTTGAATATGTTGGGCGTCTGACCTTTGATTTCCTTGAATCAGAAGGCGGTTCAGGCTACCAAGGCACCTATTTTGGCGAGAAAAAGGTATTTAACATTGGCTTTGGTATGGCCTACCAACCTGAAGCTGCCTACAAAAACACTGAAAACGTCTATTTCTATGGTGATGGCACTTCATCGACCTTCAACGGTACCGATCCCAAAACACGCAACCCTGATGTAACCAAAACCATTACAAAAATTACGTCACGCAACGTCGGGAATCAAACCGTTGACTATACGGCCATTGCTGTTGACGGTATGTTTGAATACCCCACCCCGTTTGGTGTACCAACCGTGACTGCCCAATACCTGAAGGTCAATTTTGACGATGCCTACAAAACCAGCTTTGCCTCTGCAGAGCGCTTGGCCGTCATCAGCGGCATGAACGGTCAAAAAGAGGGATATTATGCCAAGATTGCCCATATCCTGCCGTTCAAAATCGGCAGCATGGGCAAACTACAACCGTATGGTCTCTATGAAAACTGGAGATTTGCACACCTGCTGGGAATTGATAGCCAACGTATCGAGCAAATCGGTGGCGGTATCAACTACTACATTACCGGCGACCAGCGGGTCCGCCTGACCGGCGAATATCTCAGAACCAATTTTGGCAAGCCAATGGCGTTTGTTGCACCGGGCGTCAGCACCCCTAACCCTGCAGGTGGGGCCCTTGCATCCGGTTATGTTCCCAATGTCAGTGGTTTTGATACTTTCCGTATGATGCTGCAAGTGGTATTCTAGGGACGCTGTAACGGCTGCCGGGTTTCCCGGCAGCCTATCCCATCCCAAGGAGTAGTACCGAATGAACCATCGTATTGTCATGACCGCTTTCCTGTTAACCTTGTTCAGTGCACATTTCTGCTTCGCCGACACCCTGGTCATCACCTACCGTTCCGGCAAGACCCAGACCGTGACGCTGGATGAACCGAGCACCACGATTAATTCGTGGCAGTTTGTTGGCGGTGCTGCAGCCGCAGCACCTGCAGCACCTGCAGCACAGCCACAACCGATTGCCCAGCCGGCTGCACAACCGCAGGAGGCCTTAAAAGCTGCTCCGGCAAAGGCTGCAGAGAAGGCGCCTGAAAAGAAATCAAATGTACGCTTTAACTGGAACGCCAAACCGATTCCAGACTAACCAACAGCTACCAAGGAGAATAGAACCATGAAGAAGATTATAGCCATGCTTGCCCTTTGCATTTTTGCCGCCACCGCTGCCTTTGCTGCTGAAGGAAAGGTAGTTTCTGTAGCAGACGGCCAGGCAGTTGTTGAAATGGGCGCAGATGCAA
>CAZOTC010000071.1:0-11596 GCA_964582605.1 uncultured Geobacter sp.
AGTAGAGTACACCGCTGAAACGGAAACCGGGCAGCTCGGCCGGGGAAAGCCAGGACAACCTGGCCGCATGGTTGGCCAGCAGGGCGGCCTGGGCCTCAGCCAGGGACGGTTCCTGTTCAACCAGCACCAGCTTTGTGGCGGCGTAACAGTCCGGCTGCTGCTCTGCCAGGAAATCCATGATGTCGCAGGCCAAGCGGCCATGGCCGGCACCAGCCTCTACCAGGGTAAAATCAGCCGGACAGTCCATCGAGCGCCACATGGCAGCTATTTCACGGGCAATAACCCGGCCGAAGGCGGCATGCACCGTAATACTGGTGTAGAAGTCTCCCTCGGTTCCCACCTTGCGGCCCGGCGAGGTGTAGTAGCCCAGGCCGGGCTCGTAGAGGCAGGCAGCCATGTAATCGGCAAAGGTGATCCGGCCTGCGGCACGGATACGGTCGGCAATCAGCTCATGTAAGGTCATATCGTTCATGGGTGGTGATTATGCAGAGTCAAGGGTCAAGGGTCAAGAGCCAAGGGTCAGGGTCAGCTCTTTTTACGGTACAGTTCGCGCAGCCCCTTGAGCTGACGTTTCAGTTCTTTACGCAGTTCGGGCGGCTCCAGCAGTTCGGCATGGCGACCGTAGGAGAGGACCCAGGCCAGGATCTCCAGAGAACCGGCCGCCTCAAACGAGAGCAGCACCGAACCATCCGGTTCAGTCAGCATGGTTTGGCCGGTCCGCCAGACTCTGTCCCGCACCATGTGGGCCACCTCATTGTCAAAGCGGATCTTGAGCTGCATCGGCTGGTCCGTCACCAGCCCGAAGGCATCGCTGAAGCAGTCTTCAGGCCTGTAATCATCCGGCAGCTCAAAGCGCTGACGGGTCACGGTCAGGCCGGTGATCCGTTCCACCGCAAACAGTCTCACCGCGCCACGGTTATGGGCATAGGCCAGCAGGTACAGCCCCCCCTTGGCCAGCACCAGGGTGTAGGGATCGATCTCGTACAAGGCGGCTTCCTTGCCGCTACGGCTGTAGGTCAGCTTGATCCGGTACTGGTACAGCAGTGCGCGCCGCAGATCAGACAGTAATTCAGCTGATTCCGGGTATGTCCTGACTCCCTGAAAACGGGGCAGCGAAACCCGGGCGATCCGCTCCAGATGGGCCACTGAGCGGGGCGGCAGGGAAGCGTGGATCTTGGCAAAGATGGCATCAATCTCGGCCCCGAACGGCTCGTCCGGCAGCAGGCCGGAACAGGCCTTGAGCAGGTGCAGCGACACCAGCTCATCCAGAGTAAAGGTAATCGGCGTCACCTGGCGGGTATTGGTCAGAAAACGATAGACCTTGTGTCCACCCTGACGATCGGCGGTCAGCGGATAGCCGGCCTCCTGAATCGCCACCAAATCCCGGTGGACGGTGCGGCGGTCCACAGCGGTCTCCTCCACCAGCTCATCCAGGGTGATGCCGCTACGGGTCTCAATCAGGCGGATGACATTGTGCAGACGGGCCGCCTGGGTGTAGTGTCCGGTCGGCTTGCCGCGCCCCTTGCTTTTCTGGCTGTTCATGCTTCCCCCTGTTGTTTAGGGTAAAACTTGGGTATACTGTGTTTTTTGAGGATAAAAGGTACGTGATGTGGATCTGTTTGACAACGGCTTTCTGACCTGTTTGACCGGCCAGCCATCCTGGCTGCAGCAACCCGGTTACCCGGCCCTGTTCGCCCTGAGTTTTCTGGCCTCAACCTTGATACCTCTCGGGTCAGAATGGCTGCTGGTGCTGATGCTGATCAACGGCTATGATCCAGCTGCCGGCGTCGCAACGGCAACCGCCGGAAACACCTTGGGTGCCTGTACTACGTGGCTGGTGGGGCGCTACGGAGGCGACTGGCTGCTGGCCCGGCTGTTCAGGATCAGCGAACACCAGCGGGAACAGGCCGAGGCGTGGTATCAACGTTACGGCAGTTTTTCATTGTTGCTCTCCTGGCTGCCGGTGGTGGGCGATCCGCTCTGTCTGGTGGGAGGGTTGCTCAAGATCCGCTTTACGCTGTTCCTGCTGCTGGTTGGCGTTGGAAAGCTGGCCCGCTATGCTGCGGTGGCCTGGTTGACGCTACAGACAATAGGAGCTTCAACCTGAAAGGAGCTGTTCCCATGAAGGTATTCATTGCCGGCGGCACCGGATTTGTTGGCGAGCACTTAACCGCAGAACTGCTCAAACGCGGACATGAGCTGATCCTACTGTCACATGCCGGGTCAGGCAAGGTACAGCCGGGCAGTACGCTCCAGCAGGGGGATGTAACAGCCCCTGAAAGCTATCAGCAGGTCATGAAAGGTTGTGATGCGGTGATCAATCTGGTGGGGATCATCCGTGAGTTTCCTGCCAGAGGAATTACCTTTGAACGCCTGCATGTGGAGGCCACCGCCGGCATGGCTCAGGCAACGCAGCATGCCGGGGTACTGCGCTATATCCAGATGTCGGCCCTGGGTACCAGACTGGATGCGGTCTCTGGCTACCATCGCACCAAGTGGCGAGGTGAAGAGATTGTACGGGGCAGTGGCCTGGCCTGGACCATCTTCCGGCCTTCACTAATCTTTGGCCCCAGGGATGCCTTTGTCAACATGCTGGCAGGCAACCTGCGGCTGGCACCGGTCATGCCCACCATGGGGGATGGCAACTACCGTTTGCAGCCGATCCACGGCAACGATGTGGCCCGCTGTTTTGCCGATGCACTGGAGCGGCCGGAAACTGTCGGTCAGGTCTATGAGCTGTGCGGTGAGGACCGCCTGACCTACCGGGAGCTGTTGGATGCCATTGCGGAGGCGATGGGCAAGAGGCATCCCTGGAAACCGGCCCTGCCGTTGTCGCTGATGAAGCCGATCATCAAGGTGTTACAGCGGTTCAGCGCCTTTCCGATTACGCTGGATCAGCTACAGATGCTGCTTGAAGAGAACATTTGTGATGGCTGCTGGCGAGAGACCTTTCAATTTGAACCTATCCGCTTCAGAGACGGCATCAGGGAGTACCTTTCCTGATGCTGCTCCGTTGTCTGCTGATGTTGCTGGTGATGCTGTTACCCTGCCGGGCAGTCGCCTCAGCGGCTGTAGAGCGGGAAGAGTTGACCGATGCCCAGCTGCTTGAGGTTTTGTTACAGGGCGGCGGCACCGAAACTGATCCTCAGGCCGGTGTTGCTACCTACTATGCCGCGCGCTTTGTCGGCCGGCGTACCAGTTCGGGCCAGCGGTATCATCCGGACAAGCTGACCGCCGCCCATGCAGATCTGCCGCTGGGAACCATGGTAACGGTTCACAACCTATCCAATAGCCGGAAGGTCTCCGTAGTAATCAACGACCGTTGCCGCAAACGCTCATTTCAGCTGATCGACCTTTCTCGTGAGGCAGCCCGGCAGATCGGCCTGTGGGGCAAGGGGGCGGTCAAGGTCAGGATTGTACCGATTGAGAAGCGGCATCCACTGCACGAACTGCTGGAAGAAGGAAAGGGATAGAAACCTATGCAGAAACTGTTTATCGCCGGTTGCGGTTATACCGGTACCCTGGTTGCCAAACAGGCACTCTTGCTGGGTTGGTCCGTTGCAGCTCATTTGCGGGATGAGCAAAAGGCAGAAGCCTTGGCCAAGTCAGGGATTGAAACCTGCCTCTGCAGCATGGATGATCCGGAGGATATTCCGCTATTACCTGCAGCTGGACGGATGCTGCTCTACTGCGTCCCCCCCCAAGGGGGCGGCAGTATCGATCTGCGTGCCCGCAATGTGTGCGCCGCCCTGGAGCGGGATCAGAGTTTCCCGTCTAAAATTGTGTATCTCAGCGCCACCAGTGTCTACGGCGACTCCGGCGGCGCTGTGGTGACGGAACAGAGCCCCACAGAACCGACCTCTGCCATGGGCAAACGGCGGCTGGATGCTGAACAACTGTTTCAGGACTTTGGCCGAAAACATGATATTCCGGTAGTAATTTTGAGGGTCTCCGGCATCTATGGCAAGGGTCGCTTGCCCTTAATGCAGATCAATCAGGGACAGCCGCTGTTGAAGGACGAATTGGCCAGGCCGTCAAACCGGATTCACGTTGACGACCTGGTGCAGGTCTGTCTGGCAGCCCTGGAAAAGGGTAACGACATCTACAACGTCAGTGATGGCCACCCGGCCAGCATGACCGCCTACTTTAACGCCTGCGCCGATGCCCTTCACAAGCCGCGCCAACCCCAGATTGGTCTGGACGAAGCCAGACAGGTGATGCCGCCATTGCTTTTCACCTATTTCATGGAATCACGGGTGGTTGACAATCGGCGGATGCTTAAGGAGCTGGGGATTTCCCTGCGTTATCCCGACATGTTGTCGGGAATCGCAGCCTCGCTCTGACTACAGCGAAGGGCTTGCAAACTCAAAAAACTCTGCTACTAGATAAGTTATGATCGATAATCGCCTGTTCCGGATCTTTGAACTGCTGCTGTCATACTATGGCCCCCGGCATTGGTGGCCGGCAGAAACCCCGTTTGAGGTCTGTGTCGGAGCGATTCTGACCCAGAACACCAACTGGGGTAATGTCGAGAAGGCGATAGCCAACCTGAAAACTGCCGGACGGTTATCAGTGAACGGAATTGCCGGTCTGCCGCAGGATGATCTGGCCACCCTGATCAGGCCGGCAGGCTACTATAATCTCAAGGCGGCAAGGTTACAGGCGTTTACCGCGTTTTTACAGCAGCAGTACCAAGGCAGTATTGACCTGCTCTTTGCCGGCCCCTGGCAGCAGACCAGAACGGAGCTGCTCACGGTCAAAGGTATCGGACCTGAAACCGCCGACTCGATCCTGCTCTATGCCGGTCAGAAGCCAAGTTTTGTGGTAGATGCCTATACCAGACGGATCTTCAGCCGGTTGGGTATTGTTTCTGACCGGATTTGTTACGAAAAGCTGCGGAACTGTTTCATAGATCAACTGTCGGAGGATCCAGCGCTGTTCAATGAATATCATGCACTGATTGTTGAGCTGGGCAAATCGGTCTGTCGACCGACACCGCAGTGCAGTAGCTGTTGCCTGGGCGCACTCTGTCCGGCAGCAGCGCATACTGCTCGGAAGAAGCGTTAATTTCAGCAGCAGCTCTGGTGTCAAGGGCCATCTTTGCGAGACCCTTCGGGGCCTCATCGCCCTCGTTACCGCCCCTCCTGGTAACGGGGGCTTTTTTCGCCCTGCGGTTGACGCACTCCTGCAAGTGTGCTTTAATTCAGCGCTGTGGAAACTCAAGCGTACATCGCTCTTGGCTCAAATTTGGGAGACAGGGAGCTGAATCTGTTGTTGGCTGTCGCAGCGCTGGGAAAACTTCCCGGTTGCCGGGTTACTGCCCTGTCCGGTTTTTACGAAACATCGCCGGTTGGGATGCCTGCCGGAACTCCATCGTTCTATAATGGCGTTGCCCGGCTTGAGACCGGATTGAAGCCGCTTGAGCTGTTGCGGGAATTACAACAGATTGAACGGGATCAGTTCGGACGGACCGCTTCAGCTCAGCCCCAATCCCGGCGCATGGACCTGGACCTGCTGCTGTACGGAGACGAGCAGCTTGCAACAGCCGAGTTGACCATTCCTCACCCCAGCATGACGAAACGACGCTTTGTGCTGTTACCGCTGTCAGAAATTGCTGCAGAGCTGCGCGAACCATGCAGCGGTCTGACGATTGCCGCGCTGCTGGCCGACCTGCAGTCTGATGAGCAGGTCACCCGATTGGAGTAACAGAAGATGCTTCGTCTGCTTGTCTGGCTATTACTTGGCTACATCGGCTACCGGATTATCAAGGCCTTGATAGCCAGAAAACCGACGGTACTGCCTTCGCAGAAAAAAGAGAGCGAAGAAACCGTTCAGGATCCGGTCTGCAAGATGTATCTGGCAAAAAAGGATGCCGTTATCGGAACCCTTGAAGGAAATCGGCATTATTTCTGTTCTATGGATTGCCTGGAGAAATTCCGGGAGCAACTTGACCATACCAACCATTCCTGAGACCTGGAGGCTCTGACATGAAATTCTTTATCGACACCGCAGATGTAAACGAGATTCGTGAGGCATACGCCCTTGGCCTGGTGGATGGTGTGACGACAAACCCCTCCCTGATTGCCAAATCAGGCCGCAAGTTCAAGGAGGTGATCAAGGAGATTACCGCCATAGTTGATGGCCCTATCTCGGCCGAGGTTATCTCGCTTGAGGCGGAGGGCATGGTGAAAGAGGCCAAAGAACTGGTCAAAATTCACAAGAATATCGTCATCAAGCTGCCGATGACCCCGGAAGGACTGAAGGCAACCAAACAACTTTCCGCAAAAGGGATCAAGACCAACGTAACCCTGATCTTTACGCCGATGCAGGCTCTATTGGCAGCCAAGGCCGGCGCCACCTATGTCTCCCCCTTTGTAGGGCGGCTCGACGACATCTCTCAGGACGGTATGGGAATCATTGAAGAGATCCGGACCATCTTTGACAATTACGGTTACACCAGTGAGATCATCGTCGCCAGCATCCGCAACCCGATCCACGTGCTCAACTCGGCCCTGATCGGCGCCGATGTGGCCACGATCCCCTATTCTGTGATGCTGCAACTCTCAAAGCATCCGCTGACTGATGCCGGCATCACAAAGTTTCTGGAAGACTGGGAAAAGGTGCCCAAATAGTTCTTCTCGACCCGTGGAGGGATCATGGCAAAGCAACTGGGCGACATACTGGTTGATACCGAGCTGATCAGCAGGAAAACCCTGGAAAAGGCACTGGAACGCCAGCACAGCACCGGCAAGCGGCTGGGACAGGTACTTGAGGAGATGGGAGTCATCACCGAATCCGAGCTGATGGAGGCCCTGCTCAACCAGCACAGTCCCTTTGCCGACATCAACCAGAAAAAACAGCTGGGCGATATTCTGGTGCAGGCCAAGCTGATCAGCGAAAAGACACTGGAACGTGCCTTGGAGCGGCAACGGGCAGAAGGCAAGAAACTGGGTGAGGTCCTGGAGGAGATGGGGGTCATCACGGAAAGTGAACTGGTTGAGGCGCTGGGACGCCAGTTCGGGTTCAAGACCGTGGCTGACTTCAGTAACCGGACCTACCCGGCGGCAACCTTGAACATGCTACCCACCGAGTTTGTGATGAAGCGGATCGTCTTTCCGCTGAAGCACAAGGAAATGATGCTGGCGGTGGCGATCACGGATCCGTTTGACGGCGAAACCACTGACATGATTGCCAGAATAACCGGACTGCAGGTAGTGCCGGTGATTGCCACCCGCAAAGAGATTCTTGAGGCCATTGCGCGACACTATCTGAATACACCGGTTAACCCTGATGCCGGCGACACCATTCTTGTCGTTGAAGATTCACCCACGGTGGCAACAGTGGTACAAGCAGCACTGGTAAAGGAAGGTTACAACGTCATCATCTCTCGGGACGGAATTGAAGCGTTGAAGATGACCCTGACCCATCGCCCCCAGCTGGTGGTTACCGACGCCCAGATGCCTCGGCTTGATGGGTATGGCCTTTTGAGGGCTATCAAGGCCAACCCGATCACTGCAGATATCCCGGTGATCATGCTGACCGGCAAGGCTTCCACTGATGAGGAACAACGGGCGCTTGAGGCAGGTTTTTTTGATTTTATTCCCAAGCCGGTCCAACCGGTGCGGGTGGTATCCAGAGTCAAGCGTGCGCTGTCCCTCTCAAAGAAAATCAAGCATTAATGCCGTGCCCCCTTCTGGCGTCTGAAATCCCAGGGCGGCTGGGGATTGGCATCCCGCCAGAGCCCCCTTCTCAGACGCCGGGCCTGTTCTTCACGGCTGATATACTGTGAAGCATAGGCACCTGCAAGATACTGACGATAGGCCCACGCCATCCCTTCCGCCACCATCTCCGCATTGATATCCCTGCCTGCCAGCTTCACTACGGCAACAGCACGCCCGTACTGATCCCGTTCCACCAGTTCAGCTGTCACCTCCTTCCCCAGCAGTTTATACATCAACACCCGCTTGGCCTGGCTGCCAAACGGTTGGCCAGGTGATTTCGGTTTACGGGTCTCCGGCGCATCAATTCCGTACAGCCTGACCGTCAAACGGCCAAGTCCCGGTCCCACCAGCACCAGCGTGTCACCATCAAAGACTGTCTTAACGATCCCCCTCAGAGTTTCGGCTGAGGCAGGCAACGCAGTAATCAGCAGCATGGCTATACTTAGAAACAGCCGATTCATGTCAGTCCCCGTTCATAGTTACAGAGTGTACTGCCCGGAACACTGCGATCAGACCGGAACGCCTCCAGCAGCTCTCCGCGTCGCTCCGCAGGGGTCTCAGACAGATCAAGCATGAAAGAACGGCAGCCCATCCGGCGCAGTTCCACCAACCGCCCCAACAACGAGAACGGCGTGGTCGCGCTGATATGGGTAAACCCGTCTCGACCGCGAATCCGGTACCCTTCGCCACGGTCAGAGGTAAGCGGAGCCCCGCTGCTGATCTCCTTGATCTTGACCCTGGTGGCCATCACCTCCACCGGACTGTAGACCAGCACCGTCACAGGTTGCGACAGGCGCAACAGATCCGCCAGATTCTCCCGATCATCCTCAAGATAGAGGGTTGCCCGCTGCACGCCCTGCTCCTGCCAGAACGCCAGGGCCTGACTGTTCAGGGTAAACAGACGATACCCCGACGACAGCTGCAGCCCTGCATACCGTTGCAGCAGTTTGAGCTGACCGGGATTGGTGATCTCAAAACAACGAAACCCGGCCTGATAGAGCGCATCAATCGCTTCAGTGATCAAGGGCAATTCCTGATCAAACAGCATAAATGGCAGTTGCCAGACCAGCTGATCTGCATCCCCTTTCAGTCTGCTCAGATAGCGGGGCAGTTCATGGATAGCGGCCCGATGCAGCGGCACCACCACCTGCTGCGCCCCCTGGGACAAGGCCCAGCGCACCTCCGACGGGCTATCCACCTGAATCAGCAACTCTTCTTTTTTTTCTCTGGCCCCTGGCCCCTGGCCCCTGGCCCCAATCACCTCAAGCGCCGCTGTCTTTGCCGCTGCTATCCGCTTGCGTTCCTCTGCCGAGCCCTCCTGCTCCAGGCGCTGATACAGTTCACGCCGGATCTCTTTGAGGCGGGCCGGAGGAATAAAGAGTGGCGGGAAGTCAGGGGCAGCCAAGCTCTCAAGCCTGAAGGGGGTCTCGCCGGTTTCACTGAAGCGGGCCTGCAGCACCCCGGTCATATCGCTGTTGCGGGCAGGTTCCGGTGATCCCAAGGGAAACTCGTATGAAAAAGCAGCAGCACCGATCCGGGCAGAAATCAGCAGGGTCCAGCCGGCTTCCTCCTGCCTGCAGGCCAGTTCCAGCCGCACCGCAACCCGGTCCGGTCCAGCAGCCTGCAGCTTGCGGTTGGCGGCCTCATCACTCATGCCAAAGGCATCGGCAGCCCCCACCTTGAACAGGGCATCACCGGGGCGGGCCTCAAAGGGGCAGGCCACCTCCACCAGGGTGCCGGCCTTGCAGTCATGAACCTTCCTGCGGTTCACGTACAGCTCCCGCAGGGTCCAGGCCTGGCCGGCCTGATCGCTCTTGGGCTGCAGCCGCAGACGGTCCCCTACCTGAAGACCATCGCGGGTCTCAAAGCTGATCTGTCCCTGGCGGGCCTGTTTGACCTCACCGCTGAACCGGCCGGTGCCGCCCCGTAGCCAGGGGTTGGCAATATCAACCGGATTGCTGGAGGCCAGAAAGCCTTTGGTGGGTGTACGGCCAAAGGAATCCTTTAACAACTCCTTGGCAGCCTTCAGAGTTTCCTTACGGGTTGCAGCATCACCATCAACCATCAGCCGGTAGGCCTTGACCACCTTGGCCACATAATCGGCAGATTTCATCCTGCCTTCGATCTTCAGCGAGGTCACACCGGCAGCTGCCAGCTCAGGAATCAGCTCCAGCGCAGAAAGATCGTTGGGGGAGAAATAGTAGCCCTCTTTGCCGCGGTGGCTGTAGAGGCGGCGGCAGGGCTGGGCGCAGCGCCCCCGGTTGCCGCTGTGGCCGCCCAGCAGCGATGAAAAGTGACACTGGCCGGAGACACAGAAACAGAGTGCGCCATGGACAAAAATCTCCAGCTCGGCGCTGGTCTGAGATGCAATCGAGGCGATATCTGCCAGTTGAAGCTCTCGGGCCAGCACCACCCGCTCA
The DNA here is from genome assembly GCA_964582605.1 of uncultured Geobacter sp. Lineage (GTDB taxonomy): Bacteria > Desulfobacterota > Desulfuromonadia > Geobacterales > Pseudopelobacteraceae > Trichlorobacter. The sequence goes on from CAZOTC010000071.1 coordinate 10,142, forward strand.
AAGCCGTACTCCTCCAGAAGCTTCACACCGGGCAGGTTGTGGATGGTCATCTGGGTGGAGGCATGCAGCGGGATGGAAGGGAAATGGTTCCGTACCAGCCGGGCCACAGCCATATCCTGCACAATCACCCCATCCACCCGCAACCTGGCCAGCTCTGCCAGGGTCTCCACCAGCTGGGGCAGCTCCTGCTCCTTTACCAGCGTGTTAAGGGTGATATAGATCTTGCGCCCCCGCTGATGGGCATAGGCCAGCATCCGCGCCATCTGGCCCAGGGTAAAGTTCTTGGCACGGGCACGGGCAGAAAACTCCCGTAACCCGGCATAGACCGCATCAGCGCCGGATTCCATGGCAGCAAAGAACGCCTCAAGGGAGCCGCATGGGGCCAGGACTTCCGGTGCAACCGTCTTCGCCCGGATAGGTTCGTTGGTGATTGGTTTAGCCGCTGAAGTTTTTACCGGCTTAGTATGATCTGCTGAGCGCTTCAAGCTCGCTCCTTTCAAAGCGGTACTGCTGTTTGCAGAATTCGCAGGTAACCGCTGCCTCACCCTGCTCCTCAATCATCCGCTCCAGTTCTGTCTTGCCCAGCGACAGTAACGCCCGCTCCACCTTGTCACGGGAACAGCCGCAGCGGAAAAACAGCTCGGTCGACTCCAGCGGGTGGTGCTCCACCCCCTCCAGCAGGATATCCAGCAACTGCCGGGGCGTGGTGCCATCCTTCAGGAGCGTGGTCAGTGGCGGCAGCGTACCGATGGATGCCATGATCCGCTCGACGGCCACCTCATCGGAAGGTGGCAGCGACTGAATCAGGAAACCTCCGCTGATAGCCAGTTGACCGTCTTCAGACAGGCAGGATGCCAATCCGACCGCAGACGGAATCTGCTCGGAGTCGGTCAGGTAATAGGCCAGGTCCTCGCCGATCTCGCTGGAGACAAGCTGCACCGTGCCGGTGTACGGTTCCTTCAGCCCCAGGTCTTTCGTCACGGTCAGAAAGCCGGCCTTGCCCAGCAGGACAGGAACACTCTCTGCCATTGCCTCAGGGGCGGCAACGGTTGCACGTAACGCGCCATCCCAGTCCGCCTCCGCAATCAACTTCTGCATAGGACCATTGCCTTCAAACTTGATTGCCAAGCGTTGTCCCTGTTTAAGGATACTGCCCAGCAAGGCCACTCCGGAAAGCGCCCTTCCCAGCGCCAGCGTAACCGCCGGAGACGCCCCCTGCAGAAAACTGATATCGTTTGCCAGTTTGGTGGTAACGCATGCCACTGCGCGAATTTTGCCCTTTGCTGCCATGGCGCGGGCGATGTGGTCTGTCATCTGCTGATACTCCTCCATATAAAAAAAGCCCCGCGGTTTTCCGCGGGGCTGGATTGTAGCATTATGCCCGGTTTGAGACTATTTTTCTTTTACATGAAGAAACTTCTTGACCGGTGGCGGATTGGTGATTAATGAAAGCCC
>CAZOTC010000072.1:0-7147 GCA_964582605.1 uncultured Geobacter sp.
GGACACAGACATGGCAGAAGTCGGAACTCAGCTCCGTAAAGGCTTTGTAGCGTTCTTCCGATTCGTGCAGCTGCTGTTCCAGGCGCAGTTGCTCCGTCAGATCACGTGCAATGGTAAAAAAATGACCGGAGTGGGGCAAGTGACTGATGCTGAGCTCCAGATCACGGGTCGAGCCATCCTTGCAGCGGTGGCGGCTGATGAAACGGTCAAACCCTTGCTCAAGCAGTTTCCGTGCCCGTTCAGCAATCTCCTGAGGTGATTCAACTGCTTCGATCTCACTGATATGTTTCCCGATCAATTCGTTGCTGTCATATCCCAGCAGCCGGCAGTAGGCCGGATTTGCCGACACTATCCGGGCTTGGGTATCGGTGCTGAACAGACCGTCCCTGCTTTCATGCAGGATGATGGACAGGTGGGCATCCTGCTGCATCAGCTGCTCTTCCCGTTCGATCCGTTCTATCTCGCCGGCGGTCCGCAGGGCAAACAGCTGCAGCAGCTGCAGAGCAACCTCTGCCAGATGCTCCGGCAGATGAGCGCTGTCCATCATCAGCAGGTTGCCCAGCGGTTCCCCGGAGGTCGCATACAGCGGTACCCCCAGGTAACATGCAACCCCCATCAGGCGCAGCAGTTCGTCTTCCGGAAACAGGTCTGCCGCACCGCTGGGAAAATAGCGGGGGGCCTTGCCGATCACCGTTTCACAGGGGGTACCGCAGAGCGGATAGCTGATATTGTCCACCAGGCTGCCGTCGGCCAGGACCTTCAGAGTGCGTACCGTCTTTCCGTCGGACTGCAGGCGACCGATTACCACATAGCGGACCTGAAAGACCTTTGCCAGCGTTGTTACCAGCGCTGTCAGAAACGGTTCGCCAACCGTTGTTGCGGTCCCTTCCAATATCTCTCTCAGCAGCCGGGCACTGTCAAATGTCGTCGGGTTGCACTGTGTGGTTTCCGTACCGGTCATCTGCGTTTCTCCTTGCTGATCTGCTCCAGTACCCTGGCCATTTCCTCAAACAGGTTGGCAACCTGCAGCGGCTTGGCCAGGTAGCCGTCAAACCCGGCATTCATCAACCGTTCTTGGTCCCCCACAATGGCGTGGGCGGTCAGGGCGATGACCGGTGTGTGGCGTCCGGTGTCGTCTTCAGCTGCCCGGATGGCAGCAAGGGCCTTCAGGCCGTCCATGACCGGCATCTGGATATCCATCAGCACCAGATCCAGCGGCGCATCGTTCCAGATCTCCACCGCCTCTTTGCCGTTATTGGCCAGGAGCGGCAGATGCCCCTGTTTGCGCAGGATTTCCGCCACAAAACGCTGGTTCACCGGCTGGTCCTCTGCCACCAGGATCCGCAACGGCCGGTCAAGACTGCTGCCGGTTGTTGCCGCGGTGCCGACGGTCTCTTCTGCAGAGGGCAGTTCGGCTGGAGGCAGCGGCACAGAAAACCTGAAGGTGCTGCCATGACCGGGGCGGCTGGTAACCGAGATGGTCCCCTGCATCAGCTCGACCAGTTGCCTGCAGATCGCCAGCCCCAGACCGGTGCCGCCATACTTGCGGGTGGTGGAGCTGTCGGCCTGGATAAACGGCTCGAACACCGCCTTTTGGGTGGCTTCATCCATGCCGATTCCCGGATCCTGTACCTCAACCGTCAACAGTACCAGATCGTCATCCCTGCGCTCTGCAGCTGCCCGCACGGTGATTTCACCACCGGCAGTAAACTTGATTGCATTGCCCACCAGGTTGTTCAGCACCTGGGTCAGGCGGTGGGGATCCCCCTTCAGAGCCGTCGGCAGATCCGGCCCGTGGTCAAGGCTGAGCAGCAGCCCCTTGGCCTGGGCCCGCAGCCGCATCACCCGCAGGGCGTCGTTCAGTACCTTCAGCGGCTGAAACGGTATCTGCTCCAGTTCCAGCTTGCCGGCATCAATCTTTGAAAAATCAAGGATGTCGTTGATCACGGTCAGCAGGCTGTCCGACGAGCTGTCGATGTAGTTCAGGTATTCCCGCTGGGTGGGCGGCATCTCCATGTCGCGCAGCAGCTGGACCATGCCGGTGATACCGTTCAGCGGGGTGCGGATCTCATGGCTCATCACCGCCAGGAAACGGTTTTTGGCTTCATTGGCCGCTTTCAGCTGCTCCATGGTGTTGTGCAGCATCTCCTCATGCCACTTGCGCGCAGAAATGTCCTCAAAAATGGTGGCAAACCGTTCCGGGCCGATCCGGCAGCAGGAGATGCTGAAATGCCGCTCAAGCTTGTCAAAATAGGTTTCAAAGTGCAAGGGCTGCCCGGTGGCCACCACCATGGCAAATTCCTGCAGATAGGGAGGGTAGGCGACCTGATAGGCCCTGGCCGAGGTCTTGCCCACCACCTGTTCCCGGGTGAGCCCCAGGATCTGCTGATAGCTCGGGTTGACCTCATCAATCAGGTACTCTTCCGCAACGCCGTCCGGACCGTACAGCATCCGGTGCAGCGCCACCCCTTCCGTCATGCCGTCAAACAGGGCATGGAACCGCTCTTCACTGATGGTCAGCCGCTCCAGGCTTTCGTGCAGACGGCTGGACATCTCCTGCAGATTTTCCTGCAGCAGGGCAAACTCGTCACTGCGGCGCGGCAGCTGCTGCAGCGGGATCAGATCCCCCTCTCCCCGGTAGCGTACCGCACGGGAGATGGCCTCCAGCGGCCGGCTGAGCCGGCCGGCAAGCAGGTAGATCACCACCACTCCGGCCAGAAACATGACCGCATTTACCAGCAGTTTCTGCTGTAGTCGGCTTCTTGACTCGGCAAAGATATGGGCCTTGGGCTTGGTGATCCGCAGGAGCCATTGTCCCCCGGAACCGCTGCTCAACCCTTCGGCAGGTGTCAGGATGTGCAGTGCGCTGTCGCTTTCGTGCACCTGCTGCGTACGGATCCGGTCTGCAGGGACAGGGGGGCTGCTGCCGGGCAGGAGGCCGTCAAGGTTGTCGGTGTCCAGGCTGGTGTAGAGCAGGCGGCCGGAATGGTCCAGCAGTTCAACCCGTACCCGGTAGCCCTGGAAACCATTGATCAGCTGTCTGAAACGGCTGAACGGTACGGTTGCAACCACCACCCCTTTCTGCGCTGCGTGTCCCCGCTGTACCGGTGCATAACAGACCAGCTCCTGCGACGGCTGCCCCTGGGTGTCTTGCACCAGAAAACCGCTTTTGCCGGCCATCCCCTGCTGCCAGACAGGCCCCTGCCTGCGAATCCCGATTCCCTGCAGCTGCGAATCGGCAACCACAACGCCGGTTGTATCAAGGAAGCTGATCCGGGCGAGCGGGGCCGAGCCGCTGCAGAATTCGGACAGACGCCGGCTGATGGCTTCCGGTTTGCGGTCCGGCTCATTCAGGAAGGCCGAGCTGGCGATAATCTTCATGTCACGGGAAAGTTCGTCCAGCAGCATGTCCAGATTGCGGGCAACCTGCAGGCTGTTGGTGAGCAGGTTTTTCTCAGCCGTCTGCCGGTTGTTGCGGAGCGCTCCCAGATGACTGATGACCAGCTCTACGCTGATCATCAACAGTGACAGCACGGCAAAGGCGATGGTTATGCGGGTGCGGAACTTCATGGCACTGGTCCTTGAGCAACCATTGACTCTGGAAAACGCGGTTGAAACACGGAGACACAGAGAGCACAGAGTAGAATCAGTGAGTTAAGACCTGGTAACCGGTTTTTTGAGGTCACCCGGAAGGAATGTCTTGTTTTGGCCTTACCCCTCTGACTGCTCAGTGTCTCGGTGCCTCCGTGTGAAGATAACGTCTCAGCTCAGGAGTCTACCACCAATCAGCCGGACTGCAACCATCTTCCTGCCTTGATCGACATGGGCCAGACCACCCGGCGGCGTCCGGCTCCCCAGAGCGGTGCAAGCTGTTCTGCCAGCGGTACCACCGGGTCGTTGCCGTGCCGTTCCCGATACCGGCTGAAGGCCGACCAGCTGCGCAGGTACCCGCAGAGATCGTCAACGGTCCAGTCCACCGCCATGGTAAGCTGCGGCGGGGGCAGTTCGGTAAACGGGAACGGCAGGTCTGCGTAGCCGTTTTCCACATGGCGTCGTTCCGGAGGCCAGCAGGGACCGACCGTTTCGTAGTAAAACCGGTCCAGCATCGTCTGGACCGCATCAGCACCGTTCCCTTCGGCACGAAAGACCCCGTAGGTCCAGACCGCCAGGATGCCGCCCGGCTTCAGTACCCGCTGCACTTCGGCATAGAACGGATCAAGTTGAAACCAGTGCAGGGCCTGGGCCACGGTGACCAGATCAACGGACCGGTCAGGCAGGCCGGACCGGTCTGCCGGTGCGGTGTGATACGCCACGTTGCTGCAGGGGGCCGCAGCTGCAATCTGGGCTGCGCTGGCATCGGTGGCCCAGACCCGGGCAAACTGCTCTGCCAGTGCGGTTGCCGCCTGACCGGTGCCGGTGGCGCAGTCCCAGGCCAGTGCACGGTCCGGGCTGATTGCCGCCAGCCAGGCGAACAGCTCCGGCGGATAGGTGGGGCGGTGGCCGGCATAGCTGGCAGCCACGGAGGCAAAGTGGTCGGTGAAGGCAGCTGCAGGCGTTGTGGTCATCCGAACCTCTGTTCCAGTGTCTGTCTCCGGTACTCAAAGATCCGCTCCAGCCGCTGCCGCACAAAACCGTCAACCAGCAGCCCGAACAGGCCGAACGGCAGCAGGTAGTGGATCAGGTCCGTCATCAGGGTGCCGTTTGCAACCTCCCGGAACTGATGCTGGTGGTGCCAGAAGCGGTAGGGGCCGAAGCGTTGTTCGTCCACAAAGAACTCCGGTTCCCGGACATGGGTGATCTCGGTGGTCCAGTCCGCTTTGATCCCCGCAAAAGGGGTGACGGTGTAGCTGACCACCATACCGGCATACATCCGCTCCGGCAGTTCCGAGGTGATCCTGAACCCAAGGTCGGGCGGAGTGATCAGCGGCAGGTTGCGGGGATCGGAGAAGAACTCCCAGGCGGTGGCACACGGAATCGGCAGGGTCTGGCTTCGTTTCAGTATAAACGGCTTCATGAGGGATCCTTGCGGGTGACCCGCTCCATCTCGGCGCAGAGCAGCCTGATATTCACCGGTTTTGCAATATAGCCGTCAAAGCCCTGGTCCAGCAGCCGCTCCCGGTCCCCCTCCATGGCGTGAGCGGTCAGGGCGATGATAGGGGTATGACTGCCCTGCTGCAGTTCCTGTTCCCTGATCCGCCTGGTTGCCTCACTGCCGTCCAGCACCGGCATCTGCAGGTCCATCAGGATCAGGTCAAACGGTTCTGCCTGCCAGCGCGCAACGGCCTGCTGCCCATCCTCAACCACGGTCAGGCGGTGTCCCAGTTTGTCAAGAATCCTGCGTACAAAGACGATGTTGACCAGCTGGTCTTCTGCCAGCAGGATTGCGAGCGGCTTGCCCTGCCAGAGTGTTTCTGCCGTTTGCGGCGCAGGCTCAATACGGTCCTGGGCCGGTGGGGCGTCAACGGTCTGAAACTGCAGTTCCAGGTGGAATACCGTGCCGATCCCCGGCTCACTTTCGGCCCAGAGCCGTCCCCCCATCAGGTCGGTCAGGTGGCGGCTGATGGTCAGGCCCAGGCCGCTGCCGCCGTACTTGCGGGTATTGGAACTGTCGGCCTGTACAAAGGGGGCAAAGATCCGTTCCATCGCCTCCGAACTGATGCCGATGCCGGTGTCCTGCACTGAAAAGCTGATACCGGCCTGCCGGCCGGAACGCTCAAGCAGGCCGACACTGACCCTTACTTCTCCCTGCCCGGTAAACTTGATCGCATTGCCCGCCAGGTTCAGCAGGATCTGGCGCAGACGCAGCGAATCCCCCAGCACGTAGTCAGGAAGGTCGGGAGCAAGTTCAAGCTGCAATGCCAGCCCTTTCAACCGGGCCTGTCCGTTCAGCGAGGCGATCACCTTGCCGATCACCTCTTTCAGGGAGAAGGGGCGCTGTTCAAGCTCCAACCGCCCCGCCTCGATCCGGGACAGGTCAAGGATGTCGTTCAGCAGCGCCATCAGGCTGTCGGCAGAGTGCTGGATGCTGGTCAGGTAGTCGCTCTGTTCCTGGCTGAGATCGGTCATCCGCAGCAGCTGGGCCGTACCGATCACGCCGTTCATCGGGGTGCGCAGTTCATGGCTCATGTTGGCCAGAAACTCACTCTTGGCCCGGTTGGCCGCCTCTGCCGCATCCCGGGCGGCGGTCAGCTCGTGGTTGGACTGCCTGACCTGGGTCATCAGGCTGTTTACCGCAAGGATGATCTCATGCAGTTCCCTGATCTCGCCGGCCTGTTCAAGGGGGATGTCGCCGTCCGGGTCAAGCGGTCTGATACCGGCAATCGAGGCGGCAATGGTGCGCACCGGACGGGAAAGCCGGATATCGATCAACTTGGTCAGAATGACTGCAAGCAGGGAAAAGACGGTCAGTACCAGCAGCAGTTGTATGCCGGTCTGTTTCAGCAGGGTCTTAAGCATTGAGGCGTTCGGTACGGCGTAATAGATCGACCAGCCCTGGGGAAACTCGGTGGTTTCGCTGTAGGTCAGCCAGGTCTGGCCGTTGTACTGGTACTTGCGCAGCCCGTAGCGGTCGGGCGGGGTCCAGTCCTGCAGCTCAAACCCCAGATTATGGCGACTTGCGATCAGATTCCGGTCAGGGTGGTAGACAACGGTACCGTCGCTGGAGAGGGCAAACAGCACCCCCTTACCATAGACGTTCAGGGTGGAGACATGACCGAACAGCGGGATAATTCCCTCCAGATCCTGCTCAATGACCAGCGTGTGCACCGGACAGAGCGGATAGAGGCGGGAAACCACCGAGCGCTGGCTGAAAAGGGACTGGTGTACCTTTGAAACCGTTGATCTGTTTCTGATATGTTCCAGGTGACTGAAATCAAGTCCCACCGCATGGCGGTACGGCTGGGACGCATACAGCACCCGGTTCCGGTGATCCAGCAGGTACCAGAGGTCACGGCTGCGCAACGAGAGATGCTCCTTCAGGTACTGCACCACCTCGGCATCCGAGCTGTCCAGCCGCAGGTGTTGTTCTCGTACCTCCTGTACATCCCGGTCATAACTGTGCAGATAATCCTCAAGCACCCCTTTGCAGGTCTTAAGGGCATTGACCATGGTGGCGGCGTAATATTTTTTTTCTTCCTGCAGCCGCAGG
>CAZOTC010000072.1:7247-11273 GCA_964582605.1 uncultured Geobacter sp.
GGCCTTCAGCTCCTGTGCCGTCGGAGTGGGGGCCTGTTTGAGCGCCTCGGCCAGGATGGTGATCAGCTCGTAGGCCCGGTCGGTCCGGGCCGTGGCAGCCTTGTTGAACCGTTTTTCAATGGTGGCGGCAAATTTGAGATAGGCCGGACGCCGGTTGTCCGGCTCGATGAAGGTCAGGATGGTCAATCCTTCCGTCGCTTCCCCTCCAAACTTGATCAGGTCCGGGGTCTGGGCCCAAAGAGTGGCCAGCAGGTCTCCCCGGTACCCGGCAGCCCGCAGCTTCTGGGCCGCAATACCGCTGGTACCCACCTCGGTCAGCAAAAACACGGCACCCGGTTTCTGTTTCAGCACCTGTCCGATAACCTCGTCCCAGTTGATGTTTTGCTTGGAATCGGTGGTAACCGAGAAGGTTCTCCCGCCGAACTGTTTGCTTACTCCGGCGGTGATCTCTTCTGAAAAACTGAAATTGGCCCGGTCCTGCAGGAAGGTGATCGAACCGATCCGCCGTGACTGCAGCAGCTTGACCGTGGCTCTGCTGTAGGCTGCAGTAGAGACCGAGGTGCGCAGGAAGAGGTCGTCCTTGCCGGTCAGTTTGTCGGTGGCGGTGTAACCGGTGAACAGCAGCGTCTTGCCGTTTGCCATCACCAGCGGATAGGCCTTGAGGGTGCTGTCGGAATAAGTGTGACCGATGATCGCCACCACCCCTGCCTGCATCAGTTCCTGATCTGCCTGACGGATCCCGTCGTCGCTGTTTTTGTCATCCCGCACCAGTAACTGCAGCGGCCTGCCGTTCACCCCGCCCCGGCTGTTGACCTCTTCAACCGCCAGCATGGCCCCTTCCCGGATATACTCCCCGGCGGTGCCTCCCTTGCCGGAAAGATTGACCGACAGGCCGATTTTGATCGGTTCTTTCTTCTGTGTGCAGGCTGCAGCAAACAACAGTGCAGCTACCAGCCATATCAAAGGTTTCATCGGACAGCTCCTGTTACACGCCTTAGTTCTGTTGTCAACAGCTCAAAATCAACCGGCTTGGTGATGTAGCCGTCAAACCCTTCAGCCAGCAGACGTTCACGGTCCCCCTGCATGGCATGGGCGGTCAGGGCGATGATCGGGATATGGCCGTGCCGCTCGGCCTGCTCCTGCTGACGGATCAGGCGGGTTGCCTCAATACCGTCCAGCACCGGCATCTGCACATCCATCAGGATCGCGTCAAACCGCTCTGTGCAGCACTGTTCAAAGGCCAGCTGACCGTTTTCAACCGTCACGACCCGATGCCCCATCCGGCTGAGGATGGCATCCATACTGCGGGCATTGACCAGGTTGTCTTCTGCCAGCAGGATCTGCAGTGCCGTGATCTCGGCCTTTTCCGGCACAGACGGCAGCCGTTGCGCTAACGGCAGGGCCGGTCCGGTATGCAGCTGGAACGGCAGTTCGACAAAAAAGCTGCTGCCGTTGCCGGGGCTGCTTTCTGCCCGGATACTGCCTCCCATCAGTTCTGCCAGCCGCCGGCAGATCGAGAGCCCCAGACCGGTGCCGCCATACCGGCGGGTGGTGGAACTGTCCGCCTGTACAAAGGGGCTGAAGATCCGCTGCAGCACCTCAGGCGTCATGCCGATGCCGGTGTCGGTGACGCTCAGGCGGAGGATGAGTGCGGTTGCACTGCGGGAAAGGGTCCTGACGGTAATGCCGATCCGGCCCTGCTCGGTAAATTTGATCGCATTGCCCAGCAGATTCAGCATGATCTGCTTGAAGCGCAACGAGTCGCCTTGCAGAAGCTCCGGCAGGTCATCCGGCAGGTCGATCACCAGCTCAAGCTGTTTCTGGCTGATACGCGGTCGTTGCGTAGCCACCGTCTCTTCAATGGCAAGTCGCAGTGAAAAGGCGGCCTGCTCCAGTTCGAGCCTGCCTGCCTCGATCTTGGAGATATCCAGAATGTCGCTGATCAGGGCCAGCAGATTTTTTGCCGACAGATCCATGCTGAGCAGATACTCCTGCTGCTCGGGGGTCAGTTCGGTCAGCCGCATCAGGTGTGCCATGCTGATGATCCCGTTCATCGGAGTCCGGATCTCGTGGCTCATGTTGGCCAGGAATTCGCTCTTGGCCCTGCTGGCAGCCTCGGCCAGCTCCTTGGCCTCCTGTAGCTCTGCTTCGGTCTTTTTCCGTTCGGTGATATCGCGGGCCAGTCCCAGGTTGTAGCCCTTGCCGTCAAATTCAAAGTAGTTGGCACTGATCTCTACCGGGTAGATCACACCGGTTCTGGTCCGGTGGCGTCCCTCGATGGTCATGGAGCGCAGTTCTGTTATCTGCTGCCAGAAAGCGGGCCAGTGCTCCTTCGGAAAATCGGCATCAACGTCACCAATCCCCAGGTTCAGCAGTTCTTCACGGCTATAGCCGGTGGCGCGGCAGGCCTCCTGGTTGACGAAGCAGAAGCGGCCCTCCCGGTCCGCCATGTAGGCTGCTTCATGGACCGCATCCAAGGCAAAGCTCAGCAGGGCGGTGGTCTGCTCCGCCTTTTTGCGTTCGGTGATATCAAGCAGGCTCCAGACCACCCCGGACCTGCCGTCCGGCAGTACCAGCCTGACCCCGGTAAAGACGCACCAGATGATGCTGCCGTCCTTGCGCAGGGAAGGGTACTCGGCGGTCAGGTGGGTCAACCCTTCGGCAACCTGGCGGAACGTCGGCGCCCAGTCGTTGAAATGCCGGTCGTCAAGATGCAGCATCCGAACCGGCTGCCCCACCAGCTCATGCTCCTGGTAGCCGAACATCAGGCAGAACTGCTGGTTGACCTGGACTATCTTCCGTTCCGGCGAGACCACCAGATGACCTGAGCCGTTATGCTCAAACAGCGCCTTCCAGTAGGCCTGCTGGCGGCGCAGCCGGTTGTTCAGGTTGCGGGTGGTCAGCATCAGGACTACCAGCAGGACGATGACCACGGCCGAGCAGATCAGGACGGTGAGCAGCACCAGCCGGTAGTCCAGTGTCCGTTCATGCAGGGTTGCGATCCAGCGGGTTGCAATCGCGTCACGTTCGGCAGGCGGTATGGCGGCAATCGCCTTGTCCAGTATGGAGAGCAGCTCCGTCTGCCCCTTCGGTACCCCGATCTGAAGGGTGGAGGAGGGCTCGGTCAGAGTGCCCATCAGGGTCAGGTTGGTCAGCAGTTCTTTCTGGATCAGGTGGATCGCCACGGCCCGGTTGCCGGCGTAGGCGTCGGCCTCACCCCTGGAGACGGCCTGCAGGGCCGCAAGGGTGGCAGGATATTCACGCACCGTTACTGACGGGAATCTGTTCCTGAAGTAGCTGACGTTATGAAACCCCCGCTCCAGGGCAACGGTTTTGCCGGCAAGATCTGTCTCTCTGGTTAAAAAGGGGTCACCTTTGCGTCCCACCAGCAGGTGGGGGATGACAATATAGGGGCGGGTGAAGTCAAACAGCGCTGCCCGCTCCAGCCTGCTGGTGATGTCCATCAGGGCATCCAGCTGCCGCTCCTGCAGCCGCTGGTAGTTTTCCCTGAACGGCGCGGCAACCGGTACCAGTACCCCCCCCAGCTGTCGGTTGATCGCCTTGATATAGTCGGCGTCAAGTCCCTGATACATACCGTTTTTGTCAAGGTAGCTCAGTGGAGGCCAGTCCTGCATGACCCCGATCCTGATGGTCGGGTGCCTTCTCAGCCAGTCCTGTTCCGTCGGTGTCAGCTGTAGTCCATCGGCAGCGGCTGCAAGGGGAAGCAGGCAGAGCAGCCCCAGCAGCCCCAGCAGTATACCGGCCGGCAGCAGCAGCGGTCTGCAGCAGCGTCCGGTCACCGGGTCAGTTCCCGCAGTTCGGCCAGCAGCAGGGCAACATCCACCGGTTTGGCAACATGGGCGTCAAATCCCTGGCGCAGCAGCTGTTCCCGCTCATCGTGCATGGCATGGGCGGTCAGGGCGATGATCGGGATGTGACCACCGGTCTCCTCCTCCTGTTGACGGATGATGCGGGTTGCCTGATCGCCCCCCATGACCGGCATCTGGATGTCCATCAGGATGCAGT
>CAZOTC010000073.1:0-6265 GCA_964582605.1 uncultured Geobacter sp.
TGCCGGAAAACATTCGGCAGGGCTTGTGCAGGCGCTCTGCGCCACCTAATGAAATATCTGGGTTAAAGTCTTATCCTTAAAACGGTGGTAACTCACGCGGAGCCGCGAAGTTCTCAGAGAAAATCAAATAGGTACCTGAAATCAAGGATCAACCCTACAGGTAATGCGATGGTGTGTCGTAAGTGTCTGATGTTACTCTTTGCGTCTCCGTGTCCCCGCGTGCGACTGCTTTTTAAAGGCTGATATCACTGCGGTACTGAATCCCTGCGGACCGGCAGCCAGGCGGTAACGGTTGCTGCCAGGGTCTTGACGCTGACCGGTTTGGCAAGGAAGGCGTCCATGCCGGCATCGCTGCAGTGCTGCCGCTCGGCTTCAAGCACACCGGCGGTCAGTGCGATGATCGGCAGCCGGGGGGCGCCGGTTTGCTGTTCCCACAGCCTGATCTGTTCCGTTGCCTCAAAACCGTTCATGACCGGCATCTGACAATCCATAAACACCAGATCAAACCCTGTCCCTGCCGTAACCGCTTCAAGGGCTTGCCGACCGTTTTCCACACAGACAACCTGACCGCCAAAGCGGGAAAGCATCACCTCCAGCAGCATCCGGTTGACCTCATTGTCGTCCACCACCAGAAAGCGACTGTCGGGCAGGAGCCGGCCATCAAGCTCCGTCTGCAGATCGGGGGATTCACACGGCTCGTCAGCTGTCGCATCTGCGGCCCGTTCCAGCCTGACCCGGAACCAGAAGGTGGAGCCCTGGCCAACGGTGCTGCTGACCCCTGCCTCCCCGCCCATGATGGCGGCCAGGCTGCGTACGATTGAAAGACCGAGGCCGGTGCCGGCGATCTTGGTTTTTGCGCTGCTGCCCAGCTGGGAGAAGCTCTGGAACAGGAGCGGCAGTTTGTCCGGTTCAATGCCGCTACCGGTGTCGGTTACGGAAAACTGCAGTATCGTCTCCGCTGCCGTCCCGTTGATCTCTTCTGCGGTTATCCGTACCGAGCCCTGATCGGTAAACTTGATGGCGTTGCTGACCAGATTTGAGAGCATCTGGCGCAGCCTGACCGCATCGCCGTTGTAACGCTGCTGCGGACTGCCCTGCCAGGTAGTGCTCAGCTGCAGTCCGCGCTGACTGGCCATTTCCGAAAAGAGCCCGCTGATGTCGTTCAGCAGCTGGGCCGGGGAAAACAGCACCGGGGTCAGCGTAACCTTGCCGGCCTCGATCTTGGAGGCATCCAGGATGTCATTCAGGATCGTCAGCAGGGTCTGGCTGGAGTTCAGCAGTGTACGGGTGTAAGTACGACGGTCTTCTTCCTTCAATTCCGGCATCAGCAGCAGCTGGGCCATGCCCAGGATGCCGTTCATCGGGGTACGGATCTCATGGCTCATGGTGGCAAGAAAATCCGATTTGGCCTTACCGGCGGCGATCACCTCCTGCTGTTCCTGATCGATCCGCAGCACAAAGTAGTAGATCAGCCCGTAGATCAGCGTCAGCACCAGCAGGGTAATCAGCGAGGTGACCCAGACCACCTGGTTGGCTACCTGCAAAGGCTGGGTCAGGGGAACCCGAATCGAGATCAGGGCACGGATGGTGTTGGGTTTTTCAAAAAAACCCCGTTTATCTCCGTACTGGGCAATCATCTCGGCCGGAGCGTCTGCGGGGTTGCCGTGGCACTTGAGGCAGGCGGTGCTGGAACGGTCAACCGGGATGGCAACGTGGAGGGTCGGTGTGCCGTCCTGCTGCACGACTTCGTTCAGTTCCTTGATCTCACCCCGGTTCATCCGGTCCAGCAGGGTGCTTTCAAAACGGTCTGCCTGATTGATCAGGTTGCGGGGGTTGTCGGTTGCAAGCTTGAAGTAGAGCGGCGGCAGCCCCAGTTTTTCCCGTTCCTTGCCCAGCAGCTCCTTTACATTGCGGGCGATGTAGGTGAAGGACATCACCTTGGGTGAGAAATAGGCTTCATACAGCTTGCCCTCGGCCTTCAGCCGGTAGATTTCGGGGCGCTGGACGCCGGCTACATAGCTGTGGACCGCCTTGTGGTTCAGCAGCACATCCAGTGCGGTCTTCTTGGCCTCACTGATCGCGTATGCTTCCATATTGTTATGGTAGATGACCACCAGCACCGCGTAGGCCAGGATAAAGACCGGCAGCAGGATCAGCAGTTTTTTGCGGTTTTTGGGCAGGGCGGGAACCCAGCGGCTCTGAATGTTCATCAAGTCCCTCCGGCGGTCAAACGTCATACCGGCAACGCCGTCTGTTTGTCGTCAAACAGAACAGACATGTAGCATGCTTTTTCACTAGTGCAAACATGGCATATTCAGTGCTGCCCCTGCAATAGGGTGATCACCCTATGCATTCTGTTTCCCCTGCTCCACGCGAACGGTTTTATGGAGATTACAGGTCGCAGTTCTTCAGAAAATACCTGCAGTAGGGTGATCCCCTCATTTACAGGGGAGAGCCGTTATGTCAGTTTGACGACAATGACACTGTCGGCAGGATTGGTGGGGACGCTCTCGGTTGAAATACTCCCAGTTTCAGGTATATGAAAAGATCAGAAACAGATCAAAAGGAGCCGATACCCCATGCACAACCTGAATGACTCTGCCTCTCATCTGAAATTACTTCCGCGACTCTGCCTGCTTGTCCCGGCGTTTCTGTTCCTGTTTTACATCACCGCCGAAGCCTCCCCCCGTACTGTCAGAATCCTGCATATCAACGACTTTCACGGCTTTGCCAATCCGGTGGTTTCTTCCTCTGCGCAGGCTTTGGGCGGGGCAGCCGTTCTGGCTGCCAGGGCCGCTGAGCTGCGTTCGGACAGGAATGCCCTGTTCCTGGCTGCCGGAGACCTGCTGCAGGGAGACTCCTGGACCAATCTTTCCCAGGGGCGTGCAGCAATCAAGCTGATGAATCTGATCGGGCTGGATGCCGCCAGTCTTGGCAACCATGAGTTCGACTTCGGCCTGCAGGTTCTCAGGCAGCGGATCAGTGAGGCCCGGTTTCCGTTTCTGGCTGCAAATCTTTCAGGCATGCCGGAGGTGGCCGCCAGAAAGCAGTTTGTCCGCAACGGTGTCAGAGTAACCGTGGTGGGAATCGTGACTGACGAGACCCCCCGCAGTTCCCATCCCCGCAACACCGTGGGGTTGACCTTTGCCTCGCCGGCAGAGACGGCACGGAAGCAGATCGGGGAGGTTGCGGCCGATACCGATCTGGTGGTGCTGCTGACCCATCTGGGGCATGACGTGGACCGGCAGCTGGCCGAGTCGCTCTGCAACGGTCCGGTACCGGTCACACTGCCGGTGGTGATCGTGGGGGGGCATTCCCACACCCGGGTGGACAAACCGGTGCGGATCGGCTCCTGCGCAGTGCTGCAGGCCTGGGAGTACGGCAAGGTGCTGGGGGTGGCCGATATCACCCTTGAAGGCAGGGAGCTGAAGCAGATTGACGGCAGGCTGGTGGAGATTGACCCTGCTTCGGGGAGCGGCGACCGCGCTGTCCAGGCCCTGGTGGACCGCTACGCAGGTGAGGCGGATGCCCTGTTGGGCAGACAGGTCGGCTGTACCGAGGTGGACCTGGTCCAGCAGGGGGTGCGGCAGCAGGAGACCAATTTCGGTGATCTGATCGCCGATATCGTCAGAAAGGAAACCGGGGCCCAGGCTGCCCTGATCAACGGCGGCAGCATCCGCACCGGTATCCCACGGGGGACCATTACGGCGCGGCAGATCTATGCGGCACTGCCGTTCAACAACTATCTGGTGGCGGTCAGGATGAGCGGCAGCCGGCTGCTTGAAGCCCTTGAACACGGTGTCTCCGGCATTGAAAACGAAGAGGGGCGCTTTCCCCAGGTGTCGGGTATCCGCTTTGTCTTCGATCCGACACGACCGGTCGGCAAGCGGGTCCTGTCGGTCACGCTGGACGGCAGAGCACTGGTTCCGGACCAGGAGTACTCGGTGGCCACCCTTGATTTCATTGCGGCCGGTGGTGACGGGTATACCTCCTTCGGCGATGCAATCCGCAGCTCGGGTGATTTCTCCGAGGTGGCCGGCGCCATGATCAGCAGCCGTCTGGTGTATAACGCCCCGGGACGCTTTCTGCGCGACGTGGTGCTTGAGACACTGGGGAACGGAACCGCGATCAGGCCGCTGACGGATGGCCGGATTACCAGGGGGCGCTAGGTGCGGGTCATGGTGGACGGACTTGAGATTGCGTTGTTGCCCGGCATGACGGTACAGCATGCACTGCTTGCCCGCTATGGCGCTGCTGATGGCGAAATTATGGTGACCGACCAATGGGGCAACCGCGTCGGGCTTGCAGGGGAGGTCACGGACGGTATGCAGCTGCAGACCGGCAGGGGATCGTCCCGGAACAACCTGCCACGCTCTTCATAACCCTGTCACAAACGTTCCGCCTGAGCAGGCACCGCGATCTTTTTCGGCTGTTTTGTAAGAGCAATCTTACAGGCGTAGGGGAGTAAACCGTCCCTTGGCTGACAGACTTTTTCTGAATTGTGGCCTGACCGTCGGCAGGGTAGGATGCCGGCATGAATTATTCTGTGACCGGCATGACAAATGCCATTCCGGTGATACACTTGGGGACAGGCTGAACCGCGGGGGCGCCATGACGGAAGCGATCGAGATATTTCCCTGGAACGAGAATTTCGAGACCGGGATTGATGAGATTGATCAGCAGCACCAGCGTCTGGTGGAGCTGTTGAATCTGCTGGTCAGTCACCTTACGGTGCAGTCCGATGCCCCTACGCTGAACAGTGTCTTTACGCAGCTGGCAGACTATGCCCAGGTCCATTTCCAGACCGAAGAAGCGGTTTGGAAGGCCCACTTTGTGGGTGACCCCTGGGAAGAGGCCCACCGTAAAGGCCATACAAGCTTTATTGATGATGTGCTGAGACTGAAGGCCGGGGAATCGGTCAAGCCGCTGGATGATGTGATTGCCGATATCGTTGCCTTCCTGACCAAATGGCTGGCGCTGCATATTATCGACACCGACAAGCGGATGGCCAAGGCGGTTATGGCGCTGCAGGCCGGTATGCCGATGGATCAGGCCAAGCTGCTGGCCAACGAGCAGATGTCCGGTGCCACCCGCACCATGATCGAGACGGTGATGATCATGTATGACCGGCTTGCCAGCCACACGGTACAGCTGGCCCGCGAGATACACCGCCGTGTCCGGGCTGAAGAGGAGTTGAACCGTACCCATGCCGCCCTGCAGCAGGCCAAAACGGAAGCGGAAAGTGCCAACCAGGCCAAGTCAAGCTTTCTGGCCAACATGAGCCACGAGATCCGCACCCCGATGAACGCCATCATCGGCATGGTGCACCTGATGAAACGTGAAGAGCCAAGCCCGACCCAGGCCAAACGCCTGAAAAAGATTGATGATGCCTCCCGGCATCTGCTGTCGGTGATCAACGATATCCTGGACCTGTCCAAGATTGAGGCCGGCAAGCTGACCCTTGAACAGACCCCGCTGAATATCTCAAGCCTGGTCGGCTCGGCGGTGTCCATGCTGCAGGAACGTGCCGATGCCAAAGGGCTCTCACTGCAGGTTGAAACCGGGAGCCGGCTCGACCGTCTGATCGGCGATTCGACCCGGATCAGTCAGGCCCTGATCAACTATCTTACCAACGCGATCAAGTTTACCGAAACCGGCAGCGTTACCCTGCGCGCTTTGCAGCTGGAACAGGACAGCAGCAGTGTCCTGATCCGTTTTGAGGTGCAGGATACCGGTATCGGCATTCCGGAAGAGGCGCAGGCCCGCCTGTTTTCACAGTTTGAGCAGGCCGACCGGTCCACCAGCCGGACCTACGGCGGCACCGGGCTTGGTCTGGCCCTGACCCGCAGGCTGGCGCAGCTGATGGGGGGCGAGGCCGGGGTTGAGAGCAGCCCGGGGACCGGCAGCACCTTCTGGCTGACGGCCCGTCTTGGCAAGGGGGCGTCCCCGGAAACTGCCGGCACTGCTGTTGCCGGTGAACCGGCTGATGCGGTGCTGATGCGGGAATTCTGCGGCACCCCGGTGCTGCTGGTTGAGGATAACGAGATCAACCGTGAGATCGCCTGCGACATCCTCAGCGACGTCAAGCTGGCGGTTGATACTGCTGAAGACGGGCTGGCGGCCCTGGAGAGGGTCATCAGCAAGCAGTATGCGCTGATCCTGATGGACATGCATATGCCGAATATGGACGGTCTGGAGGCAACCCGGCAGATCCGGCTGCTGCCGTCATACCGTGCGGTGCCGGTGCTGGCCATGACCGCCAGTG